>NZ_JAMYPH010000010.1:0-228690 GCF_040320265.1 Mesorhizobium sp. M0751 | reverse complement strand
ACCCAGACCCTCGAGCGTATCGCCAATGGCTGGCCAAACAGCGATATCGAGGCGCTCATGCCTTGGAACTACCAGCGCTGAACGGCATCAGCTACGCGCTTACTGAATAAGGAGCCCATCGGCATGCTCAAGTCTCAAATTCATGTAGTACCTAGCCGGCGAACAGCTGAACTCATTTCGGAACAACCGCTCAAGCTGCCGACGCGAGAGACGAGTAGCGGCAGCCAAAGTGCCCATTGGAATCGGATCTGCGAGATTTTCTTCCATCCTCCGAACAACATGCAGTACCACCTCGTTACATGGCCCTAGCCGCTTTGACAGAGGCAACCTCTGCCGAGCTGTTGCCCCCCGAATCTGGTCGGCGACGAGATGTTGACATACCCGCGCAAACACATCCTCCCCGAAGTCTCGACCGATGATGCAGGCCATCATGTCTATCGAAGAGGCGCCTCCCGCCGAGGTGTAAATGTCTCCATCGATCTCGTAGATACCCAGACTGACGTTAACCCAAGTGTTATGCTCAACGAACGCGGGAAAATTCCGCCAATGAATGACGCATCTGCGGCCTTCAAGCAGGCCTGCCGTTGCTAGCACCTGAGCGCCGGAGGATAGCGCAGCGAGAACAACGCCGCGATGACTGCATTCTCGCAGCCACGCATCCACTGCACGATCGCGATACCTGTCAACATTAGGACCTGAGCAGACAATCACTTTGTCTGGACGCTTGCCGCCAACCAGGTAGGATCTCTCGCGATAAATCGAATTGACCGTTTGAATATCCAAACCGCAGCTTGCCCTGACGTCACTCCCGTCTGCAGAGAGAAGCCTCCAGCTGTAAGCCTGGTGGCCCAACACCAGGTTCGTAAGGCGGAACACCTCAAGCGCGCCTCCGAACGACAGAATATCGAACTCCGGTACCAGATAAAAAACTACATCTCGGGGTACGATGTTTAAGTTGGCCACAGTTTCCCCTGGCATTTAGGTCAGTTGGCCTTTGTCTAAGCTCGACATCGATGTCGGCAGCATCCGGTGTCCCTTGCGGCGGCAACAGGACTAGCTCGTCGACCGATCGATGAGCTGGAGCTGGACGGTCAACTTGGAAGGGACGCATGCTGCGTGGCTATTGGAGTATGTCGGCGAGTTCGAGCAGGTCCGTCGCTTTGTAGTCCCATCCGTCCTGTGCCTTCTGGTTACCAATCTTGGATGGGTCTTCAGCATTGGTGCGAACGATGTAGGCGGTCTTCAATCCGCAACGACGGGCCGCTTCCAGGTCGTAGTCATGCGCCGCCACCAGCATGGCATTCTCCGGCTGGACCTCGAGCAACTCGCAGGCCCGCAGGTAGACCTGCGGCATGGGCTTGTAAGCCTGAGACATATCGGCGCCAACGATAAAATCCCACGGCAGATTATTGAATTTCGACACGTTCACCAGAAGCCGGGCGTGTCCATCGGACAGCGGAGCGATTATGAAACGCGACTTTAAGCGAGAAAGACCTTCGCCCAGGTCCGGCCAGGGCTTCAGGCGGTGCCAAGACAGATTGAGGTCTTCAAGTTCCTCCGGTGGCAATGATGCGGAGGACAAGCCGAATTCCTCGAGGCTGGCAACGAGATTTTCTCTGTTTACCTGATCGAGGGAAACGAATGATCGCTCACCTGCCCGGATCGGGTCGACCGAAGCGTCGTAGCGTCCTACCCACGCGTCGGCAAAACGAGCAGGGTCTATGCGGCCAAGGTTGTGGCGTTTCAGAAACTCTCCGACCTCGGCCGTGATGCTGCCACGCCAGTCGACCATCGTCCCCAGGACGTCAAAGAACAGAACTTCAATATTACGCACGTTTTCTCCTTACGCCGTGAAGTCCAGGGCTAGCCGCGATATGAAGGGTCGTTTCTGTCCAATTGCCGCTTCAAGTAGTCGAAGTGCGCGAATGCCTGGTCATTGTAGGGAAGCCAGCCATCGGCTGTCTTCTGGGCGAGGTCGTCGGACATGACATTCAGAGGCTGGCCAGTTGAATATGCGAGCACAAGGATCTTGGCCGCGCGCTCTACGAAATAGAGGTCTTCAAAAGCCTCGGCGACTGTTCGGCCCGTGACCGTGACACCATGGTTGCCCATGATGATGACGCTCTTGTTGCCGAAAGCAGCCGCCAAGCGTTGCCCTTCGGCGGCATCGTCAGCAATACCGCCGAAGCCGAGATCAAACCCGAGCTTGCCAAAGAAACGGGCCGTGTTCTGGTCGACAGGCTTCATGTCAGGATCTTTCAGGCTGGCTAGTGCCGTCGTATACGGCGGATGGCAATGCAGCATAACCCTGACTTCCGGGCGCGCGCCGTGCACGGAACCGTGGATCGTCCACGCGGAAGGATCTGGAGCGTCAGGCCGAGTCATCACCTCGCTGTCGCCAGCGTTAAGAACCAAGAGATCGCTCGCCCGAATCTCCCCGAAGTGCCGCCAGCGTGGGTTCATGAGAAATTTCTTCCCGTCAGCGGAAAGTGCGGCACTGAAATGATTTCCCACCGATTCATGCCAATCGAACTGAGCTGCCAGACGAAAGGCTGCAGCAAGATCGACCCGGAGCGACTGTGTTTCTTCCGCAGTCAGTTCGGAGGGATGGGGATGGGCGTTCATGAACTCGCTCTGGTTAAGGTGTGCTTATATTGTAACTGTGGATCGGCCCTCGCTAGTTGCGATAATTGCGTTATTTGATTAGGTTTGGAAGATCTGAAAGTCTAATCTGACATAAGCAAGGGATTATGATATTGCGTCGACATCTCCCTCCCCTCCGGCTTCTGACAGCCTTTGAAACCGTGGTTCGTGCCGGCGGTGTCCAGAGCGCGGCGGCGGAGTTGAATGTCACGCAGCCCGCCGTCAGCCAAGCGCTTCGGAATCTCGAGGACCACATCGGCACGAAGCTGCTCGATCGACGAATGCGTCCTTCTGCGTTGACAGACGCAGGCCGGGTTCTGCTTCACGCAGTTTCGGACGGAATGGATCGGATCGAGAGCGCAATCGGAAAAATTAGAGCACTAGAGCGAAGCGAGCAGAACGTCGTTACGATCGCTTGCACCGTCTGTACTGGCACATATTGGCTAATGCCACGTTTGGCGACGTTCTACGCTCGACACCCCGACATTATTGTCCGGGTTGTACCAACATCCGGCAGCCCGCAGTTTACGCCCGAAGCCGACCTGGTGATTCGCTATGGGGCGGGCGACTGGCTTGATGGCAAATGCGAACCGCTGTTCGATGAGCGCTTGATCCCAGTCTGTAGCCCGAAGGCCGTTGAACGGCTCGGCTCTGGCAATTTCGGGCAAGCTACCCTCCTCCACGTTAATGCCGACGAGGAATTTTCGCCAGGCTGGGAGGAATATTTCGACGCGGTCGGTCTACCGCATGACCGGGAAGGAGATCTCTCATTTGACAATCACGTTCAGGCAACTCAGGCTGCGCTAGCAGGGATGGGAGTGATGCTCGGATGGATTGCGAACACCGGTGACCTTGTCCGGGAAGAGCGGTTGGTGATCTTCCGTAATCAGTCCATCATCCCCGGTGGCGCCTACTACTTAATGAGCCCGTTGCAGAGCCCGAGCAAGCCCGCGTCCGAACTATTGGCGTCTCACCTGCGGACTTGCGTGGCCGCCTCGCAAATACGGTCATGAGCTGAATGGCTACTTTGCCAACTAGATGCTCGAAAGATGCCAGTCCGCTCCCGGCTCATTTCAGCCGTTCAGTGACAAGCATTCCTATGCCGTTCAGAGCGCTATGTGCTCGTTTCCACCCGCCGGCTTCGGGATGGATCGGCCGGAAAGACTCTACTCGGTCGATCCGGTGTCCGGCAGTTCCATGTCGGTGACGACGTTCTCGCCATTGGTCACGTCATAGGCGAGGACGATGTCCATGCCTGGCTTCAGCGCATCGAGATCGGTTTCGGCGTTCAGCTTGTAGGACTTGCCGTCGTCCAGCGTCAGCGTCAGCGCGTCCTTGTCGACCTTCTTGATCAGGCCTTCGGTCTGGCCGGCGAAGGCGGCGGTGGAAATCAACAGCGTGGCGGCAACAGCGCCAATCAGGATACGCATCATCGTCCTCTTTAATCATTGCCGGTACAGCGGCTCGGTCCAACGGAACGGAACTGAGCAGAAACCAATCGAATGTGTCAAAACTAAATCCGCGGGATCACAGTTTGACCACTGTGGAAAACGCCAATAGAAGGCAGGCGACAGCGCCGCGCGTACTCCTGGACGCGCAAAGGACGCTGTAGCACTTTTGATTTTGTGCATGATCCTTTCCGAAAATCGCTCCGATTCTCGGGGTCATGCGCTAGGCCGGCTCCGACGCCGGCAGGGCTGGTTCCATGTCGCACAACACGTTCGGCCATCTTTTCCGCGTCACCACCTGGGGCGAAAGCCACGGGCCGGCGCTGGGTTGCGTCGTCGACGGCTGTCCGCCCGGTATCCGTTTCAGCCGCGACGAGATCCAGGCTGAGCTCGACAAGCGCCGTCCCGGCCAGTCACGTTTTGTGACGCAGCGTCGCGAACCTGACGAGGTCAAGGTCCTGTCCGGCTTCATTCTCGATGAGGACGGTCAGACGATGATCACCACCGGCACGCCGGTGTCGATGCTGATCGAGAACGTCGACCAGCGCTCCAAGGACTATGGCGACATCGCCCGCCAGTTCCGGCCGGGCCATGCCGATTACACTTACGAGGTCAAATACGGCCTGCGCGATTACCGCGGCGGCGGCCGCTCCTCGGCGCGTGAGACGGCGGCGCGGGTGGCGGCCGGGGCGCTTGCCCGCAAGGTCGTGCCAGGCATGGTGGTGCGCGGCGCGCTGGTGTCGATGGGCGATAAATCGATCGATCGCGCCAATTGGAACTGGAATTTCGTCGGCGACGCCGAAAACCCGTTCTTCACGCCCGATCCGGCGTCCGTCGCCGTCTTCACCAAATATCTGGACGGCATCCGCAAGGCCGGCTCCTCGGTCGGTGCGGTCATCGAGATCGTCGCCGACGGCGTGCCGGCGGGGCTTGGCGCGCCGATCTATGCCAAGCTCGACCAGGACATCGCGGCCGGCCTGATGTCGATCAACGCCGTAAAGGGTGTCGAGATCGGCAACGGTTTCGAGGCCGCCCGTATCACCGGCGAGGAGAATGCCGACGAGATGCGCATGGGCAATGACGGCAAGCCGGTCTTCCTGTCCAACAATGCCGGCGGCATCCTCGGCGGCATCTCGACCGGCCAGGCGATCGTCGCACGCTTTGCCGTCAAGCCGACCTCGTCGATCCTGACGCCGCGAAAGTCGATCGACAAGGACGGTAACGACGTCGAGATCATGACCAAGGGCCGGCACGATCCATGCGTCGGCATCCGCGCCGTGCCGATCGGCGAGGCGATGGTTGCCTGCGCCATTGCCGATCATTATCTGCGTCATCGGGGACAGACGGGTAGGGGAGTAGGGGAGTAGGGCAGTAGGGCAGTATGTTTGGTGCACGCCATGCAGCCAATTTTTTCCTTTCCCCTACTGCCGTAGTGCCCTATTCCCCTACTCCCCTGCGAGTGAAACGAGCGCTTATGCCTTACGACCAGAAGAAGATCGTTGAAGCCCTGCGCGCCTTCGAGCGCGGCGAGATCGTCGTCGTCATGGATGATGACGGGCGCGAGAACGAAGGCGACCTGATCGTCGCCGCCGTCCATTGCACGCCGGAAAAGATGGCGTTCATCGTCCGCAATACGTCAGGCATCGTCTGCACGCCGATGCCGCGCGAGGAAGCCAAGCGGCTCAACCTGTCGCCGATGGTGGCGGACAATGATTCTGCCCACACCACCGCCTTTACCGTCAGCGTCGACTTCAAGCACGGCACCACGACCGGCATTTCGGCGGACGATCGCACGCTGACAGTGCGCAATCTCGCCAATGGCAATGTCGGCGCGTCCGATTTCGTGCGCCCCGGCCACATCTTTCCGCTGATCGCGCGCGAAGGCGGCGTGCTCATGCGTTCGGGCCATACCGAAGCCGCGGTCGATCTCTGCAAACTCGCCGGCCTGCCGCCGGTCGGCGTCATTTCCGAGCTGGTCAATGATGACGGCACCGTCATGCGGGGGCCGCAGGTGCAGGCCTTCGCCGAAAAGCACGGGTTGAAGCAGATCTCGGTTGCCGACCTCATCGCCTACCGGCAACGCAAGGAAACGCTGGTCGAACGCGTCGCCTGTTCCGACATCGAGACGCCCGGCGGCAAGGCGCAGGTCTTCACCTATACGCTGCCCTGGGATTCCATGCATCACGTGGCGGTCGTCTTCGGCGACATCCGTGACGGCGTCGAGGTGCCGGTGCGCCTTCATTCCGAAGACGTGGTCAGCGACGTCTTCGGGACCAGCCACAGGCTGGACGCCATCATGAAGGCGATGGGCGAGCGCAAGCGCGGCGTCATCGTCTATCTGCGCGAAGGCTCGGTCGGCGTCGCCCATCAGGAACGCAAGCGGCCGGCTGCCGGTGACCGAGAGGATCATGAAGAGGCGCGCCGGCGCGAGAACGAATGGCGTGAGATCGGCCTCGGCGCGCAAATCCTCAAGGATCTCGGCATTTCCTCGATCAATCTGATCGCCTCGCGCGAGCGCCATTATGTCGGCCTCGAAGGTTTTGGTATCCACATCGCCAAGACCGAGATTCTTTAGGCCATTCTCACGCTGCTGGTATGCGTCCGGCCCCGCCTCGGGACCGGACGCACCGGAAACTATTCCGCAGCGACCGCGGCTGCGTCGCATGCAGCCATGTCGCAATCCGGCGCGGCAAGGCTGCGCTGGCCGGCGAGCACGATGACCAGCGCGATTGTGCCTGATGCCACCGATACCCAGAACCCGTTCTGCGCGCCGAAAGCGTCCACCACCCAGCCGGCGGCGAAGGAGCCGAGCGCCATGCCAATGCCGATGCCGGTCATCACCCAGGTCACGCCCTCAGTCAGCACCGCCTCGGGCACGCGCCGCTCGATCAGGCCGAATGCCGTGATGAAGGTCGGCGAGATCGCCACGCCGCTGACGAAGACGGCCAGTGCCAGCAGCGGCACGGTGTCGGCTACGAGCAGCGGCAGCGTGGTAAGCGCAATGATGGCGATTGCGATGGCAAGCTGAATTTGCAGCGGCACTTTCAGGTTCAGGGCGCCGATGATGATGCCGACGACGAACGATCCGAGCGCGTAGACGCCAATGACGAAGCTGGCGGCGCCCGGCTGGCCAAGCTCCTTGGTGATCGCCACCGTGCTCACCTCCGTGGTGGCGAAGGTCGCGCCTATGAAGATCAGGGCCAAGGTGATGACCTGGACCGGCCGCAGGCGGATTGCCGAGCCGCCTGAACCATGTTCCACCGGTCGGGCTCGCGGTTCGGTCGAGCGCTGCAGGATGAAGGCCGTCGAACCGAAGGCGAGGAACAATGTGCTCGCGAGCACTCCCGCTTCCGGGAAAAGCGCGACGCTCAGCCCTACCGACAGCGATGCGCCGGCGATGTAGACCAGCTCGTCCGCCGCCGACTCGAAGGCGAACGCCGTGTTCAGCTCGGGGCGGTTGCGAAAAATCTCGGTCCAGCGCGCGCGTACCATTGCCGGGATACTGGGCATGACCGCGGCGAGCAGCGCCGAGACGAATAGCGTCCATATCGGCCAATGCTGATTGGCCGCCGCAATCAGGATCGCGAAAGCGAGCGTGGAAATCACGGTGGTCGGCACCACGATCCGCGTCTGGCCGAGGCGGTCCACCAGTCGCGATACCTGCGGGGCGACGAAAGCGTTGGCCAGCGCATATGTCGCGGAAACGGCGCCGGCCAGCCAGTATTCGCCATCGGTCTGCGACAGCATCGCGACGATCCCGATCGGAGCCATGGCGATCGGCAGCCGGGCAACGAAGCCGGCGGCGGCAAAGCCCTTGGCGCCGGACGCGCGAAAGATCTGCGAATAGGGATTTTGCATGGTCTGGCTCCTCGACAACGGCCGGTTCGGCGATTACATACGTAGCGTATGAGTTTAAATAGATCATACGCTGCGTATGTCAATTGGCATACGAAGCGTATGTTAATAGGGCCAGAGCATGCACAGACCGCGCAAGGAGATGATTGCCGAGACCCGCGCCAAACTGATTGCCGCGGCGCGCCAGGCCTTCGGCACGCTCGGCTATGCCGAAGCCTCGATGGATGACTTCACGGCATCGGCCGGGCTGACGCGCGGTGCGCTCTATCACCATTTCGGCGACAAGAAGGGCCTTCTCCAGGCGGTCATCGCCGAGATCGACGCCGAAATGTCGGCCCGGCTGAAGGTCGTTTCGGCCAAGCCGGACGATCTCTGGCAGGGCTTTGTCGACGAATGCACCGCCTATATCGAGATGGCGCTGGAGCCCGAGATCCAGCGTATCGTGCTTCGTGATGGGCCGGCAGTGCTCGGCGATCCATCGCAATGGCCAAGCCAGAGCACATGCATCCGTTCGATGACAGAGAGCCTGCAAAGACTGAGCGACGAGGGGACAATTCTCGCCGTCGATCCCGAAGCCGCGGCAAGGCTGGTCAGCGGCGCCTCGCTGCATGCGGCGCAGTGGATCGCAAATTCGAACGATCCCGAAGCGACATCGAAGAAGGCAGTGAAGGCGTTCAAGGTTCTTCTGGAAGGGCTGCTCAATCGCACCGCCAGGCTGCATCAACCTGATCGACCGTTGGCGATGCAGCCCGAGGTTGACCGATCACCGGCCTGAGGTCATCTTTTCGCCAATGTCAGACAGCTCGATCCAGCCGAGGCCGGCCGCGTAAACCCTGTTGAACATCGCACCAGCGAGACGCGAAAACATGGCCAAAGCGGTAAGGCGCGCCTATATCGGGGGCATGGTCACGAGACTTTACACCCATCCGATTTTCCTCGAGCACATAACCCCGCCCGGTCATCCTGAGCGGCCGGACCGTCTGCGCGCCATAGAGCGTGTGCTTGACGACGAGGCCTTCACGGCGTTCGATCGCGTCCAGGCGCCTGAAGGCGACGAGGCAACCGTCCTCTACGCGCATCCGCCCGAATTCGTCGAACGTGTCCGCGCAGCGATACCGGACACCGGCATCGCTCGTATCGACGCCGACACCACCGCCAGCCCGAAGAGCTGGCAGGCGGCCGTGACCGCGATCGGGGCTGCCAACGCCGCTGTCGACGACGTCTTCACCGGCCGTGCCGACAACGTCTTCGTCGCCGCGCGGCCGCCCGGCCATCATGCCGAAAAGACCACCTCGATGGGTTTTTGCCTGTTCAACACCGCGGCGATCGCGGCACGCTACGCGCAGAAGAAGCATGGCGCCGACCGCGTCGCCGTCGTCGACTGGGATGTGCACCACGGCAACGGCACGCAGGACATTTTCTGGGACGATCCGTCGGTGCTCTATTGCTCGACACACCAGATGCCGCTTTACCCGGGAACCGGGGCCGTGAGCGAAACCGGCGCTGGCAACATCGTCAACGCGCCGCTGGCGCCGCAGAGCGGCAGCGACAGCTTCCGCGACGCCTTTCTGTCACGCGTCCTGCCGGCGCTCGACAATTTTGCGCCCGACCTCATCATCATCTCAGCCGGTTTCGACGCCCACCACCGCGATCCGCTGGCCGAGATCAACCTGACCGAGGATGATTTCGACTGGGCGACCGGCCAGTTGCTCGAACGCGCCGGACGCCATAGCGGCAACCGGCTCGTCAGCCTGCTCGAGGGCGGCTACGATCTGCAGGGATTGGCATTTTCAGTCGCCGCGCATGTCGGGCGGCTGATGAAGGGATAGACGATGGCTGGTGAGACCAACGAGGACGTCAAGGCGATGAGCTTCGAGCAGGCGCTCGAGGCGCTGGAGAGGATCGTCGACGATCTGGAGCGCGGCGACGTGCCGCTCGACCAGTCGATCCGCATTTATGAGCGCGGCGAGGCGCTGAAGGCGCATTGCGATCGGCTGCTGAAAGCGGCCGAGGACAAGGTCGAGAAAATCAGGCTGTCACGCGACGGCAAGCCGGTGGGGACGGAGCCGCTGGATGCGGATTGAGGCGCGGCCTCGAACGACATTGTGCTTACCGGCTTTGGACATAATGATTGAGGATAAAACTCATCCCGTTTGAAACGGCTCCAGGACGAGAGGAGATTGCGAACGATGTGCAGAAACATCAAAACCCTGTTCAATTTCGATCCGCCGGCAACCAATGACGAGGTCCGCGATGCCGCACTTCAGTTTGTCCGCAAGCTGAGCGGAACGACGCGGCCGTCGAAACAGAACCAGCATGCGTTCGACCATGCCGTCGAGGCCATTGCCGCCTCGGCGCGCGAATTGCTCGACAGCCTCGAGACGACGCAGCATCCGCGCAATCGCGAAGAAGTGGCGGCCAAGGCGAAGGCCAAATCTGCACTTCGCTTCGCCTGAGGGGACCGCGTGAGCTTCTTTCCCGGAAACGATCCGCAGATGGGCGATGCCTTCGCTAGCGATCAGATCGAACTGATGGTCATTCCGAACGCCAAGGACATCGGCGGATTCCAGGTTCGCCGCGCCTTGCCGACGGCCAGGCGCCGGCTGGTCGGACCCTTCATCTTCTTCGACCGCATGGGTCCAGCCGTTCTGCGGGCCGGCCAGGCGCTCGACGTGCGCCCGCATCCACATATCGGCCTGTCGACGGTGACTTACCTGTTCGACGGCAAGATCAGGCACCGCGATTCGCTCGGCACCGAGATGGTGATCCAGCCCGGCGATGTGAATTTGATGACCGCCGGCCGTGGCATCGTCCATTCGGAGCGCACGCCGGAAGAACTGCGCGGCGCGCCGATGTCGGTTTCCGGCCTGCAGACATGGCTGGCGCTGCCGGATGGCAAGGAGGAGGTCGCGCCGGTCTTCGAAAACACCGCGGCTCTGCGCCTGCCCGAAATCGATGCCGAGGGGGTCAGCGGCCGTATCGTCATCGGTGCGTTTTCCGGACTGCGCTCCCCGGTCGCCACCGCTTCGGACACGCTTTATGCCGATCTCAGGCTGGCGCCGGGTGCCAGCGTGAAGATCCCGGCAGATGCCGAGGAGCGCGCCATCTATACGCTGGAAGGCGAGGTTTCGATATCCGGTGACCGCTTCCCAGCCGAGCGGCTGCTGGTTTTCCGGCCCGGCGATGAGATCGTTGTTTCATCGGAGGGCGGCGCCCATCTCATGCTGTTTGGCGGCGCTTCACTCGGTTCGAAACGTTATATCTGGTGGAATTTCGTATCGTCCTCAAAAGAACGCATCGAGCAGGCGAAAGAAGAATGGAAGACAGGCCGCTTCGATATCGTTCCTGGAGACGAGCAAGAGTTCATCCCGCTGCCCGAAAGCTGATGCGCGTTACCGCCACATTTACATTCGCCGGCCAGCGGCATATTTCACGATGAACAGAAAATCTGACCAGGCTCGCAAACAGTGAACGCAAAGCCCGATACGCCGCTTCTCGACAAGGTCCGCGTCCCAGCCGATTTGCGCACGCTTGCTGAAGGCGACCTGCCGCAGCTGGCGTCAGAGCTTCGCGCCGAACTGATCGACGTCGTCTCGCACACCGGCGGGCATCTCGGCGCCGGCCTTGGCGTCGTTGAACTGACCGTCGCGCTGCACTACGTCTTTAACACGCCGGACGACCGGCTGATCTGGGACGTCGGCCACCAGGCCTATCCGCACAAGATTCTGACCGGCCGCCGCGACCGCATCCGCACGCTGCGGCAGGAGGGCGGCCTGTCCGGCTTCACGCGTCGCGTCGAGAGCGAATACGATCCTTTCGGCGCAGCCCACTCCTCGACCTCGATTTCAGCCGGCCTCGGCATGGCGATGGCGCGCGATCTGTCCGATGGCCGCAACAATGTCATTGCCGTCATCGGCGACGGCGCCATGTCGGCCGGCATGGCCTATGAGGCGATGAACAATGCCGGCGCACTCGATGCCCGGCTGATCGTCATCTTGAACGACAACGACATGTCGATCGCTCCGCCGACCGGCGCAATGAGCGCCTATCTGGCGCGGCTCGCCTCAGGCAAGACCTATCTTGGGTTGCGCGATTTCGGCAAGAAGCTGACGTCCTATCTCGGCGAGCGCGCCGATCGCGCCATCAAGCGAGCGGTCGAGCACGCGCGCGGCTACGTCACTGGCGGCACGCTGTTCGAGGAAATGGGTTTCTACCACATCGGCCCGATCGACGGCCACAACCTCGAGCACTTGATCCCGGTGCTGAAGAACGTCCGCGACAATGCCGACGGCCCGGTGCTGATCCATGTCGTGACCCAGAAGGGCAAGGGCTACGCCCCGGCCGAGGCGGCGGCCGACAAATATCATGGCGTCAACAAATTCGACGTCATCACCGGCGCCCAGGCCAAAGCGCCCGCCAATGCGCCGAGCTATACCAAGGTGTTTGCCGAAAGCCTGATCCAGGAGGCCCGAGAGGACGACCGCATCGTCGCCATCACCGCCGCCATGCCGACCGGCACCGGGCTTGACCTCTTCGGCGAAGTGTTTCCGGCGAGGACCTTCGATGTCGGCATCGCCGAGCAGCATGCGGTGACCTTCGCCGCCGGCCTAGCCACAGAAGGCTTCAAGCCTTTCGCGGCGATCTACTCGACCTTCCTCCAGCGCGCCTACGACCAGGTCGTTCACGACGTGGCGATCCAGAAATTGCCGGTGCGCTTTCCGATCGATCGCGCCGGCTTCGTCGGCGCCGATGGTGCCACCCATTGCGGCGCCTTCGACACGACCTTCCTGGCGACGCTGCCCGGCTTCGTCGTCATGGCCGCGGCCGATGAGGCCGAACTGCGCCACATGGTACGCACCGCTGCAAGCTACGATGACGGCCCGATCGCCTTCCGCTACCCGCGCGGTAACGGCGTTGGTGTCGAGATGCCGCAACGCGGCTCGGTATTGGAGATCGGCAAGGGCCGGATCGTCAGGGAAGGCACCAAGGTTGCGCTGCTTTCCTTCGGCACCAGGCTGCAGGATTGCCTGGCCGCGGCCGAGGAGCTCGGCGCGGCCGGCCTTTCGACCACGGTGGCCGATGCCCGTTTTGCCAAGCCGCTCGACGAGGACCTGATCCGGCGGCTGGCCCGTTCGCACGAGATACTGGTGACGGTGGAAGAGGGCGCGGTCGGCGGCTTCGCCAGCCATGTGCTGCAGTTCCTGGCCCATGAAGGGCTGCTGGAGAGCGGCCTGAAGGTGCGCCCACTCGTGCTGCCCGATGCTTTCGTCGACCATGCCAAGCCGGAAAAGATGTATGCCGACGCCGGGCTGGACAGCGCCGGCATCGTGCGCACCGTGTTCGTGGCGCTGGGGCATACAGCGCAGGCCCAGCGCGCCTAACTTGGACGCATTCCAGCGACGCCGAAGCGATCGACTTTGCTGCAAGATGCTAGTCTGAATCAAAATCTCAACTGCTTGAATCAAATCGCCGGCGAACTGCCGTAAGATGCTGTTTACGCAGCCGTTTGGCGATTTGCTTACCGTGTACTTTGGCCGTTCTTCAACGCTGCCCTGCTAGAAAGCGACCGGCAGGGGAAAGAAGACCAATGAGATCGCTTTTGGGCGGCATCGCGCTAACGGCCACCTTCGCCGCGTCGGCCGCGGCCGAAACGCGCTACGACCGCAAACTCGAAGAGGCGGTGATGGGGATCGTCGCCGGCAAGATCGGCGAAATCCGTGGCGGCTTCTCCTACAAGCAGGCGCCGCAATTGGTCGTCGTGCCCGATACCTTGCCGAAGGCGTCCAGTTCCATTGACCGGCCGCGCACACAGGTGTCCGGCGACAGCGGCGACGGTCTGACGCCGGCCGTCGAACGGCGGGTTTCGCGGACCATATTCTAAAGCATGATCCCGAAGAGACTCTAGAAACTAGAACCACATATCCCGCACACAGCGACCATCTCTCGGCAAATCCTCGAATGTATCGAGACCATCGAAATGGTCGATCGGGAGATCGGCGACAGCCTCGGGCGGCGCAAGCCTCACATTGACGGCGATGCGGTAGCGCCCAGCCGCATCGGGATGCACACCGCGCCATGCCAGGACGCAAGCGCACGTTGGACAGAAGAGAATCTCAAGCGAAGGATGAGCCTTTCCGACGCGCCGATAGGCGCTTACGGGCCCGGCAAGGCGGATTCGTTCGTCGACATAGTCGTAAGCCCAGAGCGTGCCGTAACGACGGCAAAGTGTGCAATTGCAGGCAGTGATCGAACCGGGGTCGCCCTCCAGGGTCCAGTGGGCTGCGCCGCAGTGGCAGGTTCCCGTCAGCATGTTCCTCCTCCACGTTTCGACGGCTAAACGGCATCTCTTTCTTAGCATTGCGTCGGGTCTCGTGCGAGATTTGACAAACAGCACAGCGGCTGATGAGTTCACTCGCTTTTCCAACTATGCCTTCTCTCATCGCCAATATCCTTGCCATCATCGTTGGCTTTCGCCATGAAGGCCGATGACTTCCCTTCCGCCAGCCAGCATACGCCAGCGGCTCGACGAATTGCTCGTCCAGCGCGGCCTGTTTGCCAGCCGCTCGCGTGCCCGCGACGCGGTCGAGCGCGGCACCGTGACGGTCGACGGCATCGTCGCCATCAAGCCGGGCCAGGCCGTTCTGCCTGAGTGCAACATCGTCGTTGACGATCCGGCGCAAGGTTACGTGTCGCGCGCCGCGCTGAAGCTGAAGGCTGGTCTCGACCATTTCGCGCTCGACCCAACTGGCTGCGAAGCGCTCGATGTCGGCGCCTCGACCGGCGGCTTCACGCAGGTGCTGCTCGAACGCGGCGCGGCGCATGTCATGGCGATCGATGTCGGGCACGGCCAGATGCACTCCGACATTGCCGGCGATCCGCGCGTGACGGTAATTGAAGGCCTGAATGCGCGCGAACTGACTACCGCCGATCTCGGCGGCCGTGTGCCGGATTTCATCGTCTCGGATGTCAGCTTCATCTCGCTGAAACTGGCGCTGCCGCCGGCGCTTGCCTTGGCCAGGAACGGCGCAAAAGCCGTGTTTCTGGTCAAGCCGCAATTCGAGGCCGGCCGCGAGGCGATCAGCAAGGGCGGCCTGCTGAAGGACCCCTATGATGCGGCGCGCATTGCCGGCCTGATGCAGGACTGGCTCGACACCATTCCCGGCTGGCGCTCACTGGGGCTGCATCTGTCGCCGATAGAGGGCGGCGACGGCAACCGCGAGTTCCTGCTCGGCGGCATCAAGGACGTCGAGACCCAGAAGCGATGAGCACCCGTTTCACGATCGCAAAATTGGGCTCGCAGGGCGACGGCATCGCCGAGACGGAAACCGGCGAGGTTTTCATTCCGTTCGCGCTGCCGGGAGAGGTCGTCACCGCCGCGCGGGAGAAAGATCGCGCTACCTTGATGTCGGTGCTTGAGGCTTCGTCGCTGCGGGTCGATCCGCCGTGCCGGCATTTCGGCGCGTGCGGCGGCTGCGCCGTCCAGCATCTCGAGACTGAAGCCTATCACCAGTGGAAGCGCGAAAAGGTCGTGCATGCGCTGAAAAGCAAGGGCATCGTTTGCGAAGTCGGCGCGCTGGTGCCGTGCGCGCCGCACACGCGCCGCCGCGTCGTCTTCACCGCCCGGCGGAGCGAGGCGGGAATGCAGTTCGGCTTCGTCCGCGCGCTATCATCCGAGATCATCTCGATCGAGGAATGCCCGATCTCGGCGCCGCAGATAGTCGCTGAGCTCGACCGTTTGAGGATGCTTGCCGGACTGATCTGCACCACGACCAAATCGTTCCACATGGCGGTGACGGTGACCGGTTCCGGCCTCGATGTCGCGGTTCACGATTCCGGCAAGCTCGGCGAGAACCAGCGCCGCGTCGCCTCCAACTTCGTCATCGCGGAGGGGCTGGCCAGGCTGTCGGTCGACGGCGAGATCATTATCGAACCAAAGAAACCGGTCGTCCTGTTTGGTGGCGTCGCCGTCGCAGTGCCTCCGGGCGCTTTCCTGCAGGCGACCGAGGCTGCCGAACAAGCGATGGCCAACATTGTCGGCCAGCATCTCGCGCGTGCCAAAAAGGTCGCCGATCTCTTCGCCGGCTGCGGCAGCTTCGCGCTGCGCCTGGCCGCAAGATCGGAGGTTCATGCGGTGGAAGGCGATGCGGCAGCACTCGCGGCGCTCGACCGGGCATTCCGTTTCGGCAGCGGCCTGAAGCGGGTGACCGGCGAACGTCGCGACCTGTTCCGGAGGCCGCTCACATTCAAGGAGTTGAATGCCTTTGACGGCCTAGTTTTCGACCCGCCTCGCGCCGGCGCCGAGGACCAGTCGAAGCAGATCGCGCGCTCCGACGTGCCGCTCGTCGCCGCGGTGTCCTGCAATCCGGTAACGCTGGCGCGGGATCTTCGCATCCTCCTCGATGGCGGTTACGCCTTGAAGAGCGTAACCCCGATCGACCAGTTCCTGTGGTCGCCACATGTCGAGGCCGTCGCGCTGTTGGAGAAGCCGAGACGAAGGCGCTAGCAGCATTTATGGGGCGTCGAAATGCGCACCAACAACGCGCATTTGAACGTGCGTTGTTCAAAATGTGCTAGGAATTGTAATGAGCACCAAAGCCTTTGAGATTTCGGCATCGCGCTTCGGCGAGGAGCGGACGCCGTTTCTCTCGCCGAAGCGGGTCGCTGAACTGCTCGGGATCACTATGACCGAACTGGCGGGCCTGACCGGCATCGCCCGCAACACGCTTGCCGCCAAGTCCGGTGCGCGCAGGGTCGACACCGCGTTGAGTCCCATTGTCCGTATCCTGGCGATGGCCGGCGAGATGGCCGGTGATGAACAACGTGCAGCGATCTGGTTCAAGCATCAGCCGATCCCCGGTTGGGCCGGAAAGACCGCCTACGATCTGGTTCGCGAAGGCAAGACGGACAAGGTGCTTGCCTATCTGGAGGGAGTCCGCTCCGGCATCTATGCCTGAAGCCAGGCTGCCCCTGTGGCGTGCCTTCGTGCCGCGCTGGGCGAATCTGCCACCTTCCGGTGAAGGTGAGGCCCGCTTTATGGTTACCAGCGTCAAAAATACTATGAAGTTCTATTGCGAGCGTCGGAATGTCTCGTATAGATGAACACGCTTATATCGTGAGGTTCGTCTAACCCAAATTCTTTTTCTATTCTATATCTGGACGCCATTTTCAATACGCGGCAGACATCATTGAAATGTTTGATTTGATTGAAATTATCTAGGTCAATTCCCTTTTCATTGCGCGTCGGATTTCTAATAAAATGCGCTATCGAATTTTGTATGGCTTTATCAACATAAAATCCAAAAGACATAAAGTCTTTCTTGTCCTTTAGCATCATTGGGTCGCTAGCAATCCGAGCTAGCTCGCCTCCCACATAGTGTTGGTGGTTCAGATAGCTATCTACGTATTGGATCGCCTTTTGGTTATCAGTTTCCGGATAGCTCAAAATGTGCCAGTAAAATAGAATTTCTAAGTATATGCTATTGGATGACCGTGCTTCCCTATATAAGCGGACAACATCGGACTGCGCTTCATTGCGAACGGGAGGTATGAAGTAAATTTCGTCACTCAACTCGCTTACAGGAATGGATCTGCGTTCCGTGTAGCCACCCGAAAATTTCTCTAAGTCGAAGCCATGTCCATGTGCGATCACTCCCGATGAAAGAATGATCCTACAATCTCTTTCAAAGGATATTACACTTAACAATTCAGCTAGAAGCCGGTAGGCTTCGTTGGCTTCAACGTGGTTGCCGCGACGCAAAATCGTAGCGACCTTGTCAGTCTCATTTTCTTTCCATCTGGGAATGTATCGAAATTCACGCCCTTTATATCGGAAGAAATAATCTTCCTTCTTGAACCCAAGCGACGAATGAACTGCCAAAGCGTATAACGACATGAGTAGGATTCACACTCTTGTCCCACCCACCGTCATCTGGTTCATCCTGAGATGCGGCTGGCCGACGCCGACCGGCACACCCTGTCCGGCCTTGCCGCACATGCCGATGCCGGTGTCGAGCTTCATGTCGTTGCCGATCATCGTAACCCGATGCATGGCATCCGGCCCATTGCCGATCAGCATGGCGCCCTTGATCGGTTGCGTCACCTTGCCGTTCTCAATCATGTAGGCCTCGGTGCAGCCGAACACGAACTTGCCTGAAGTGATGTCGACCTGGCCGCCGCCGAACGACACGGCATAGATGCCGTTCTTGACCGAGGCGATGATTTCCTCCGGCTCCATGCCGCCTGCTGTCATGTAGGTGTTGGTCATGCGTGGCATCGGCTCGTGCGCGTATCCTTGGCGCCGCCCGTTGCCGGTGGCTTTCATGCCCATCAGCCGGGCATTCTGGCGGTCCTGCATGTAGCCGACCAGCTTGCCATCGTCGATCAGCACGTTATGGGCCGAAGGCGTGCCTTCGTCGTCGACGGTCAGCGAACCTCGCCGCTCGGGCATGGTGCCGTCATCAACGACGGTGACGCCTTTCGCCGCCACCTGCTGGCCAAGCAGGCCGGCGAAGGCCGACGTCTTCTTGCGGTTGAAATCGCCTTCCAGCCCGTGGCCGACGGCTTCGTGCAACATGACGCCCGGCCAGCCGCTCGACAGCACGATGTCGAAAGTGCCGGCAGGTGCTGGAACCGCTTCGAGATTGACGAGCGCTTGCCGCAATGCCTCCTTGGCAGCGTGCCGCCAGCTGTCCTCGACCAGGAATTCGCCAAAATCCTTGCGGCCTCCCATGCCGTAGGAGCCGCTCTCCTGGCGGTCGCCGTCGCCGACCACCACCGACACGTTGATCCTGACCAGCGGACGGATGTCGCGCACCATCTGGCCGTCGGCGCGCACGATCTCGACATGCTGCCACGAGGCGGCGAGCGACGCCGTCACCTGCCTGACGCGCGGATCCTCGGACCGCAGCCACGCGTCGATTTCCTGAAGCAGCTTGGCCTTGGCCTCGAAGGAAGGCGAGGGGATAGGGTTTACGTCGCCGTAGAGATGGCGGTTGGTGCGGGCGGGCGCTGCGGCAAGCGTGCCGGAATAGCCGCTCTTCACCGTCGAAACGGCATCGGCGGCGCGCAGCAGCGAGGCTTCGGAGAGATCGCTGGAATGGGCGTAGCCGCTGGCTTCGCCGGCGACGGCGCGCAGGCCGAAACCCTGGTCGGTGTTGAAATTCGCTGTCTTCAGCTTGCCATTGTCGAACATCAGCGCTTCGCTTTCGCTGTATTCGAGAAACAGTTCGCCGTCATCGGCGCCGTTGATAGTCTCGGCGACGATCTGCTTGATGCGATCGTCGGAAATGTCGAATTGGCCGATCAGGCTGTTCATGGCGTATCCGTTCGCAGGAGGATTGTTTCCCACGATGTAGGCGCGAAGGCCCGCGCAGACAATCTGAAATGAGGCTTGCCGTGACCGCGGCCGGTCAACATCACTGGATCGTGCTACAGCACCGCGTTCAGGGCAGGGCGGCGAAGCCGTCGGCGAAACCCTTGAGGTCGACGGGAATGCCGATGCCCTCTTCCGGTGTCTGGAAGACGATGAAGGTCGCGGACGTACCGGTCTTCAGCGTGTCGAGCAGCGGCTTTTCGAGGATGACCTCGGCATAACAGCCGTCCTGGAAACAGCGCACGAAGTAGGCGCGGCCGATATCCTTGCCGTCGACATTGAGGCCGAGGCCGTTGGGCAACAGCACACCGAGCGGCGCCAGCACACGCAGGATTTCGGCCTTGTTGTCGGCTGTGCGCAGCACGACGACGGAAAGCCCCATTTCCGGGCGGTCCTCGGCGACGACGTTCTGCATCATCACGCATTGTTCGGATGTAGAACCGGCCGGCGTATCGCAGATGATCGACCACGCTCCATGCGTCGACTTCACCGTGCCGCTTGGCTGCGCGGCATTGGCCAGGCCGGCGCCGGGCAAGGCTATTGCGGCGGCAACAAGGATGACCTTCGCCAAGGTTCTCGAAAGCCAAGGGTTCATGACGGCTCCATTGCGAATCACGGCACTTTAAGCCGCACTAAACCCAAGTAAAGGACGAGACCCCGGCGATCTGCCCCGACACAGGCGACAATGCGCTTTTCTGTGCCAATTTCGCCCTAATTGCGACGGTTCCGCGCGCCGCGCGGCTCATTCTACCCGGATGCCGCTCTGGTGATTCGCGGCGAGCTGTCACCGCACGAAGCCAGCGCCGCGCTTGCGCGCAAAAATGCCGCACGGGTTCCGGCGCTCCTTTCTTGCGGAGGCAAATAGAGTATGGTTTGAACCAGCCTTGAATTGTCCGGGATTCCCGTCCCGGCATTGTTCGACATTCTTGCGGTTCGATCGCGAGGAACTGGGAGATGACGAGGGCGATGAGAAAATTCCTGGCAACCGCCAAAATCGTAGCTAGTGCCGCTGCCACGTTGTTTGCCGCTGCATCCGCTCATGCAGCCCAGCCCCAACCTTGGGAAACCAGTTTTCAGCCTCCGGCAACCGACATCATGCGGCAGATCGAATGGTTCGGGAACTACTCGTTCGCGTTCATTATTGTGATCACCGCCTTGGTGCTTTTTCTGATCGCCTACTGCATTTTGCGGTTCCGGGCGAGCGTCAACCCGACCCCGTCGCGCACCAGCCACAACACGCTGATCGAGGTCATCTGGACTGTCGGTCCCGTCGTCATCCTGCTCTGTCTCGCCATTCCCTCGTTCCAGCTGCTGACCGCGCAGTACACGCCGCCGGAAGAAGCCAAGCTGACCGTCAAGGCGACCGGCAATCAGTGGAACTGGGACTACGAATACCAGGTCGACAACACGCTTTCCTTCAATTCCGCGATCCTTCAGGATGCCGACAGGGCTGCTGCCGGCAAGGAAGATCGCGCCGCGTATCCGCGCCTGCTCGCCGTCGACAATGAGATGGTGGTGCCGGTCAACACCATGACCCGCGTGCTGGTGACGGCGACCGATGTCATTCACGCCTTTGCCATGCCGTCCTTCGGCATCAAGACCGATGCGGTGCCGGGTCGCATCAACGAGGTGTGGTTCAAGGCCGACAAGGAAGGCCTCTATTACGGCCAGTGCTCGGAACTCTGCGGCAAGGACCACGCCTTCATGCCGATCGCCATTCGCGTCGTCTCCGATGCGCAATACAAGACCTGGCTGGCGGCAGCCAAGACCGACCTTCCCGGCGCCAACAAGGCGCTGATGGCCGAGGTCGATGGCACGAACAAGGTAGCGGCCGCCGGCAACTGATGCCGCGACCAGAAAAGATTCAGGGAACGGAGCCGACCATGGCAGACGCTGCAGCTCACGACGACCACGACCACAAGCCATATCATGGCTGGGTCCGGTGGGTGTATTCGACCAACCACAAGGACATCGGTACGCTTTATCTGATCTTCGCAATCATGGCGGGCTGCATCGGTGGCGCCTTGTCGGTCGTCATGCGCATGGAATTGCAGGAGCCGGGCATCCAGATATTCACTGGCCTGGCGCAGATGGTCTACGGCATGAACGGCGACGCCGCCATCGACGGCGGCAAGAGTATGTACAATGCTTTCACCACCGCGCATGCGCTGATCATGATCTTCTTCATGGTGATGCCGGCGCTGATCGGCGGCTTTGCCAACTGGATGGTACCGATCATGATCGGCGCGCCGGATATGGCCTTCCCGCGCATGAATAACGTGTCGTTCTGGCTGCTGCCGCCGGCTTTCATCCTGCTGATTTTCTCGGCCTTCGTCCCGAGTGCGCCCGGCGCCTATGGCGTCGGCGGCGGCTGGACGCTTTATCCGCCGCTGTCGACATCGGGCCAGCCTGGGCCGGCCATGGATCTGGCGATTCTTTCAATCCACATCGCCGGCGCCTCCTCGATTCTTGGTGCCATCAACTTCATCACCACCATCTTCAACATGCGCGCGCCCGGCATGACCATGCACAAGATGCCGCTGTTCGCCTGGTCGGTGCTGATCACGGCCTTCCTGCTGCTGCTGTCGTTGCCGGTGCTGGCCGGCGGCATCACCATGCTTTTGACCGACCGCAATTTCGGCACCACCTTCTTCGCCCCGGACGGCGGCGGCGATCCGATCCTGTTCCAGCACCTGTTCTGGTTCTTCGGCCATCCGGAGGTCTACATTCTGATCCTGCCGGGTTTCGGCATCATCAGCCACATCATCTCGACCTTTTCGAGGAAGCCGGTGTTCGGCTATCTCGGCATGGCCTATGCGATGGTTGCCATCGGCGCGGTGGGCTTCATCGTCTGGGCCCACCACATGTACACGACGGGCCTGTCGCTCGACACCCAGCGCTATTTCGTCTTTGCCACCATGGTCATCGCGGTGCCGACGGGTGTGAAGATCTTCTCGTGGATCGCCACTATGTGGGGCGGGTCGATTTCGCTCAAGACCCCGATGCTGTGGGCGATCGGCTTCATCTTCCTGTTCACCGTTGGCGGCGTCACCGGCGTGCAGCTGGCCAATGCCGGCCTCGACCGCCCGCTGCACGACACCTATTTCGTGGTCGCGCACTTCCACTACGTGCTGTCGCTGGGCGCGGTCTTCGCCATCTTCGCAGGCTGGTACTACTGGTTCCCGAAGATGACCGGCTACATGTATTCGCCGGTGATCGCGAACACCCACTTCTGGGTCACTTTCGTCGGCGTCAACCTGGTCTTTTTCCCGCAGCACTTCCTCGGCCTTTCGGGTATGCCGCGCCGTTATATCGACTATCCCGATGCCTTCGCCGGCTGGAATATGGTGTCGTCCTACGGCTCGTACATCTCGGCTGTCGGCGTCGTCATCTTCCTGTTCGGCGTCTTCGAGGCGTTCCAGAAGAAGCGCGTCGCCGGCGCCAATCCTTGGGGCGAGGGTGCGACCACGCTGGAATGGCAGCTGCCTTCGCCGCCGCCGTTCCACCAGTGGGAACAGTTGCCGAAGATCAAGTAGGCGGTTGCCTCCTTTAATACGGAACCGCCGGCCGGCCGGCGGTTTTGGCCAACGGAATGATGGACTTTAAGTACGCATGGCCCTTGCCGAAGACAGACTGATTGACGAGCCGGGCTTCCGCATGTCGGAAGCGACGGCGGGCGATTTCTTCGCCCTGCTGAAGCCGCGCGTCATGTCGCTGGTGGTGTTCACCGCGTTTGTCGGCATGGTCGCCGCCCCGGTGACCATCAATCCGCTGCTGGCGGTGATCGCGATCCTGGCTATTGCCATTGGTGCTGGCGCATCCGGTGCGCTCAACATGTGGTACGACGCAGACATCGATGCGGTGATGACGCGCACCGCCGGCCGTCCCGTGCCGGCCGGCCGCATCCGGCCAGGCGAGGCGTTGAGCTTCGGATTGGTGCTGTCGGTTCTGTCGGTGATGACGCTCGGCGTGCTGGTCAACTGGTTGGCAGCGTCGCTTCTGGCCTTCACCATCTTTTTCTATGCCGTCATCTATACGATGTGGCTGAAGCGCTGGACGCCGCAGAACATTGTCATTGGCGGGGCCGCCGGTGCCATTCCGCCGGTCATCGGCTGGGCGGCGGTAACCGGATCGGTCAGCCTCGAAAGCTTGGTGCTGTTCCTGATCATCTTCCTGTGGACGCCACCGCATTTCTGGGCGCTCGCGCTGTTCAAGTCGGAGGACTACGCCAAGGCAGGTATTCCGATGATGCCGAATGTCGCCGGCCATCCCGCGACCAGACGCCAGATCTTTGCCTATGCGCTGGTCCTCGCGCCGGTTGGCGTGCTGCCATGGGTTCTCGGCTTCACCACGCCGGCCTATGGCATCGTTGCATTGCTGCTCGGCGCCGGCTTCGTCTGGTATGCGTGGAAGGTGCTGCAAATGGCCGATGACGACAGGGCGATGAAGCCGGCCAAGGCCTTGTTCGGCTATTCGCTGCTTTATCTCTTCGCCATCTTCGCCGCCTACCTTGGCGATTGCGTCGTCGCGCGCGCGCTGACCATCGGTGGAGCATGAGCATGGCCGAAAAGAAGCTTGAACTGGTCACGCTGACCGAGCGTCAGCAGAAGGCCCGCCGCAATCGCTCGGCCGCAATCGGTTTCGCGCTGGCGGCGCTGGTCGTCATATTCTACGTCGCGACCATCGTGAAATTTGGTCACAGTTTCCCCGGCTCGATGTGAGCTGACGATGACCAGGCAAACAGTCACCGATCCTACGAAGAAAAATACGAACCGCGTCGTCGCTGGCGTCTGCATCGCGTTCTTCGGCGGCATGATCGGCATGGCCTACGCCGCGGTGCCGCTCTATGCGATGTTCTGCCAGGCGACAGGCTACGGCGGCACCGTCAAACGGGCGACCCAGCAATATGCCGATCGGGTGCTCGACCGCGACATCACCATCCGCTTCGATGCCAACACCGTCGGCGTTCCCTGGCAATTCCAGCCGGTCGCCCGCTCGATCACCATCAAGATCGGCGAGACCGCCGAGGCGCATTTCAGCGCGACCAACAAATTCAGCCGGCCCATCACCGGACGCGCCACCTTCAACGTGCAGCCTGAACTGGCCGGACCTTACTTCAACAAGGTCGAGTGTTTCTGCTTCACCGACACGACGCTGAAGCCCGGCGAGACACTGGACATGCCGGTCGTGTTCTATGTCGATCCCGACATCGTCAACGCGCCGGAACTGAAGGATTTGAAGACGATTACCCTGTCCTACACGATGTTCCCGGTCGACAAGACCAAGCCGGTCGCATCATCGGTGCCGGCCGACGGCCGCCGCAACAAGATTTCAGATACCGAAGCAAGCCTCGGGGGTTGATATGGCAGACGCACACGCAAAACCACAACATGACTACCACCTCGTCGACCCGAGCCCGTGGCCTTTCCTGGGCTCCGTCGGGGCGCTGGTGACCGCGTTCGGCGGCGTCTGTTACATGCAATACCTCAAGGGCGGCGATTTCCCGATCTTCGGTTTCAATGTCGCCAATCCATGGCTGTTCTTCATCGGCCTGTTGATCGTCATCTACACGATGTTCGCGTGGTGGTCGGATACGATCAAGGAAGCGCATGAGGGACACCACACCCGTGTCGTGTCGCTGCACCTGCGCTACGGCATGATCATGTTCATCGCCTCCGAGGTGATGTTCTTCGTCGCCTGGTTCTGGGCCTTCTTCGACGCCAGCCTGTTTCCGGGCGAGGTCCATCAATACGCCCGTACCGCCTTCACCGGCGGCGTTTGGCCACCCAAGGGCCTCGAAGTTCTCGACCCCTTCCATCTGCCGCTCTACAACACCGTCATCCTGCTTCTGTCGGGTACCACGGTGACCTGGGCGCACCACTCGCTCATCCACGGCGACCGCAAAGGCCTGATCAATGGCTTGGTGCTGACCGTCGGCCTCGGCATGCTGTTCACCATGGTGCAGGCCTACGAGTACATGCACGCGCCGTTCGGCTTCAGGGATTCAATCTACGGCGCCACCTTCTTCATGGCGACCGGCTTCCATGGTTTCCACGTCATCATCGGAACGATCTTCCTGCTGGTCTGCCTGATCCGCGCCATGAAGGGCGACTTCACGCCCAAGCAGCATTTCGGCTTCGAGGCCGCCGCCTGGTACTGGCACTTCGTCGACGTGGTGTGGCTGTTCCTGTTTGCCTCGATCTACGTCTGGGCATCGAACGGCGCGATGATCGAACCGCACTGAGATCGAGCTGAGGAAATCGACAAGGCGGCTGCGGCGACGTGGCCGCCTTATCTTTTGCGGCAAATGCTCCTAGGATGACCTCATGAGCGACGACAAGGCGATCTGGCCACCAATCGATGCGATCTCGGCCGGCCTGCATGGCCGCTGCCCCCGCTGTGGCGAGGGCAAGCTGTTCTCCGGGTTCCTCACGGTCGGCAATCGCTGCACCAATTGCGGCCTCGATTATTCCTTCGCCGATGCCGGCGACGGGCCGGCGGTGTTCGTTATCCTGATCATCGGCTTCATCGTCGTCGGCCTGGCGCTGTGGATGGAGGTGACGCTCAATCCGCCGCTCTGGCTGCATCTGCTGCTGTGGATTCCGCTGACGCTGGTGCTCTGCCTGGCAGCGCTCAGGCTGATCAAGGGCGTGCTGCTGACGCTGCAATACCGCCACAAGGCGGCCGAGGGCCGGCTGGACCGCGGCGAATGAGCGAGGCATCAGGTTCGGTGGCCGGCCGGTCGCGGCCGAAGCGCGCATTGGCGCTCGGCCTGGGTATCGTCGTGTTTTTGATCCTGCTGGCGCTCGGCACTTGGCAGGTTCAGCGCCTGCACTGGAAAGAGGGCCTTCTCCAGACGATAGACCAGCGCACGCATTCGGCGCCTGTGCCATTGGCCGAGGTCGAAAAGCGGTTTGCTGCCACCGGCGACGTCGACTACACGCCGGTAACGCTGACCGGCACTTTCCTGCATCAAGGCGAGCGGCATTTTCTCGCCACCTGGGAAGGCCAGTCCGGCTTCGATGTCTTCACGCCGCTGCAGCTCGACGATGGCCGTTTCGTACTGATCAACCGCGGCTTCGTGCCTTACGATTTCAAGGACCCAGCCAAGCGGCCGCAGGGGCAGGTGACGGGCAAAATGACGGTGATGGGGCTCGCCCGCAACCCGCTGTCGGCCAAGCCCTCGATGATGCTTCCCAACAATGATCCGCAGAAGAACATCTTCTACTGGAAAGATCGTGACGCGATGGCCTCGAGCGCCGGCCTGCCGGCAGGTGCGGCGCTGGTGCCGATCTTCATCGATGCGAACGCCGCGGCCAACCCCGGCGGGCTGCCGGTTGGCGGTGTCACCGTCATCGACCTGCCGAACAGCCATCTGCAATATGCGATAACCTGGTACGGCCTTGCCGCCGCCCTTGCCGGTGTCCTTATCTCCTGGCTCCGCCGCCCGGCGAAAGACCAATGATCGCCGCCACAACCCTTGACAGGGCAGGGCCGCACACCTCATTTCGCGCCTTGAGCTCAGAAGTCATAGCCGGATCAACCGGCCTACAATCAGCGTAAGATGCAATCATGCTTCACACAAAGCCACCGCTGACCATCCGGCTCTGCCAGCCGCGCGGTTTCTGTGCGGGCGTCGATCGTGCCATCCAGATCGTCGTGCTAGCGCTGAAGAAATACGGCGCGCCGGTCTATGTCCGCCACGAGATCGTGCACAACCGCTACGTCGTCGAAGGGCTGCAAAGCCTCGGCGCAGTGTTCATCGAGGAGCTCTCCGAGATCCCGCCCGAGCATCGCCAGAGCCCGGTCGTCTTTTCGGCGCATGGCGTGCCGAAATCGGTGCCGGCAGACGCCCAGTCCCGCAACCTGTTCTATCTCGACGCGACTTGCCCGCTGGTCTCGAAAGTCCACAAGCAGGCAATGCGCCATCAGCGGCTTGGCCGCCACGTGCTCTTGATCGGCCATGCCGGGCACCCGGAGGTGATCGGCACAATGGGCCAGTTGCCGGACGGCGCGGTCACCCTGATCGAGACCGAAGCCGACGCCGCAAGCTTCGTGCCTGCAGACCCGCAAGCGCTCGGCTTCGTCACCCAGACGACGCTGTCGGTCGAGGACACCGCCGGTATCATTCGCGCCCTGCAGCAGCGTTTTCCCGAGCTGCATGCGCCGGCGGCGGAATCGATCTGCTATGCCACCACCAATCGCCAGGAAGCGGTCAAGGAAACAGCGGCCGGCGCCGATCTCTTCCTGGTTGTCGGCGCACCTAACTCCTCCAACTCGCGACGCCTGGTCGAAGTGGCCGAGCGCGCCGGCGCTTCGATGTCGCTTCTCGTGCAGCGCGCCTCCGAAATTCCGTGGGATGACATTGCCGGCATTTCGACGCTCGGCCTGTCGGCGGGCGCCTCGGCGCCAGAGATCATCGTCGACGAGATCGTCGATGCTTTCAGACAGCGCTTCGACGTGACCATCGAGCTGGCCGTGACGGCGACGGAGACGGAGGACTTTCCGGTGATGCGGGTGTTGCGCGATGTCGAACTGACGGCAGCCGACATGGCCTTCGTCAACGGGGCTGCGTAGCAACGATGGCGGTCTACACCGACGTCAATGAGGGCGAACTCGGCGCGTTCCTCAGCAACTATCCGGTCGGCGATCTCTTGTCCTACAAGGGCATCGCCGAAGGCACCGAAAACTCGAATTTTCTACTGCACACCAGCAGCGGATCCTACATCCTGACGCTTTACGAGAAGCGCGTCGACAAGGCTGACCTGCCGTTCTTTCTCGGCCTCATGGCCCACCTGGCCAGAAAGGGCATTTCGTGCCCGCTCCCGGTCACCGCACATGATGGCGGTGTGATCGGAACACTTGCCGGCCGGCCGGCGGTCGTCATCACCTTTCTCGAAGGCCTGTCGCTGCGGCGGCCGACGGCTGCGCATTGCGGCGAGGTCGGCAAGGCACTGGCGGCACTGCATCTCGCCGGCGCGGATTTTCCGATGACCCGCCCCAACGCCCTTGCCATCGATGGCTGGCGCAAGCTGTGGAATGCCGCCCGCGCCCGCGCCGATGAGGTCGAGCCTGGACTGGCGGCCGAGGTCGATGCCGACTTCGCTGATTTCGAGCGGAACTGGCCGAACGGTCTGCCGCAAGGCATCATCCATGCTGATCTTTTCCCGGACAATGTGTTCTTCCTCGGCGAGAAACTGTCCGGGCTGATCGACTTCTATTTCGCCTGCAACGACCTCTACGCCTATGACGTTGCCGCGTGCCTCAACGCCTGGTGCTTCGAGAAGGATTTTTCCTTCAATCTGACCAAGGGCACGGCGCTGCTTGCCGGCTACCAGAGCGTGCGGCCGTTGAGCAGTGACGAGAAAGCCGCGCTGCCGATGCTGGCGCGCGGCTCGGCGCTGCGTTTCATGCTGACCCGGCTCTACGATTGGCTGACGGTCCCGGACGGCGGGCTGGTGATGAAACGCGACCCGACCGAGTATATCCGCCGGATGCGCTTCCACCGGGCGATCAACTCTCCTTCCGAATATGGACTGACATGACCAAGCGCGTCGAAATCTTCACCGATGGTGCCTGTTCGGGCAATCCCGGGCCTGGCGGCTGGGGCGCAATCCTGCGCTTCAACGGCGCCATCAAGGAGCTCCATGGTGGCGAGGCTCTGACCACCAACAACCGCATGGAGTTGTTGGCTGCCATCTCGGCGCTCAATGCGCTCAAGGAGCCTTGCGTCGTCGACCTCTATACCGACAGCAACTACGTCAAGGACGGCATTTTCGGCTGGATCGATGGCTGGAAGCGCAACGGCTGGAAGACCGCCGCCCGGCAGCCGGTGAAGAATGCCGAGCTGTGGCAGCAGCTCGACGCGGCGCGCAACCGCCACCAGGTCACCTGGCATTGGGTCAAGGGCCATGCCGGCCATCCCGAGAACGAGCGCGCCGATGAATTGGCCCGGCTCGGCATGGCGCCATTCAAGACGAAGTCGGCGAAACCCGTGCTCGCCTCCGTGCCGCCGAAGCAAGGCACCCAGTCCAAGCAATCGGCGGCCAAGAAGGTTCGGCGCTCGACCCAGAGTTATTGATCCGGTTGAGCTGGCGTGTCAGCGGATCAGAAGGGCGGTGCCGAACAGTCCGATTGCAAACACCGTATGCGACACGAGATTGAGGGCGCGGACCTGCATCGGATTGGGGCGCTTCGAAGCAGCCCAGCCCGCACCCATGCCGGGCGCCAGCAAAAACCACCCGGCGCCGACGGTGACGATGCCGAGGATAAAGGCTGGCAGAAAGGTCGGCGCGGTGAGCCAGGCCGTTCCGGCCAGCACGACCAGTATGATGCCGTAGACGATGCCGACAGCATAATGAAAGGCCCAGCCAAGTACTGATTCATGCGCGTAGGGCGAGGCCTCGCCAATGTCGTCATGGAAGACCTTGCCTTCCCTGAGATGCCAGACCCAGCGGCCGACCAGCCCCCAGTTCGGCCGCGGTTGAGCAAACGCCTTGTTCAGGAAAATCGCCCAGACATCCATAAGCGCGGTTGCGCCGATACCGATCGCGACGCTGCGCCAGACGATGTCAGTCATAATCGAGGTCCCCAAAAGCAAGCAGTTCCGAAGCGCCGACGCATGGCCCCGAAAACCGGGTCGGCTTTCGGAAGGATCATGCGCGGATGCAAAAGTCAGCGTCCTTTGGACGCTGAGCGCTCGAAGGCGCCCTTTGCCGTCCCTGGCCTAGGCTGTCGCCAAGACGGAAAGCTGTCCGAGAATGTGAGCCGCACCGGATTCGTCGACGCCGGGCTTTGTCTCGACATTGAGCGCGGTGACCTTGCCGTCGTCGACGATCATCGAAAAACGCTTCGAGCGCAGCCCCATGCCGCCGCTGGAGAGGTCGGCGTCGAGGCCGACCGATTTGGCGAAATCGCCATTGCCATCGGCAAGATAAAGGATTTTGCCTTCACCGCCGCTGAAGCGGGCCCAAGCCCCCATGACGTGAACATCGTTGACCGAGACAACGGCGATAGTGTCGACGCCGCGCGCCAGGATGGCGTCGTAATTATCCAGGTAGCCGGGCAGATGATTGTTGCTGCAGGTCGGCGTGAAAGCGCCTGGAACGCCAAACAGCACGACCGTCTTTCCCGAGAATATCTCGCCCGTCGTGATCGGCTTTGCACCGTCGGCGGTCATTGTCTTGAAGGTCGCATCGGGCAGTTTGTCGCCAACGGAGATCGTCATGATGGTCCTCGCTTGAGAATGGAAAGGGAGTGTCCTTGCGATAGCGAACTAAGGCGCGCCCGGCAACCGTCCAGACGCTGGCATCACGGAAAAGGCAGCAGGCCTTCGACCGCGCCAGCGGCACTTATCAGTGTGTAGTGCAGGCCGCCATCGGTTGGCGTCGTCGACGGCCTGTCGAGGATCGGCACTGTGAAGATCAGCTTGCCATCCTTTTCACTGCGCGCGGGGGCACCGAACATGTAGTCGCGTTCGCCGGCAACGAAGAAGTCGGCGGCCTCGGGACTGCCCGGAAAGCTCGCCTCGACAATCAGCGTCTCGTGGTCCCCTGGCAGTACGTTTATGCCGAAACCAGGAGTCGCGGCAGCGGGCAGGGTTGCAAGGCCTGCCTTGACCAGCGCCGCATCCTCGGCGTTGTCCGGATCGGCGCCGGGATCGACGGTCAGCCTTGCCTGCACCGGGATGCAGATGGTTTCGCAGATGCCGAGGAAAATGTCCGCATCGATGACGGCCGGCTGGCCGGGCGCGGCAAGCGTGAACGTCACCGGCAACGAAACCGGGTGGTCGTAGCCGGCCCATTTGCCATAGCCGTCGTCATGGCGCTGCGGCGGCGGAAACGAAAGCGTCGCGTCGGCAATGTTGGTGCTGGCCGAGACGTCGATCTGTGGCGGCACGCCCGCATCGCCCGGGTCACGCCAATAGGTTTTCCAGCCGGGCTTCAGCGCAATGTCGAGGACGCCCTGGAGACGTCCGGCCTCGTCGGCTTTGCCGCTCGTTACCAGCCGCACCCTGCCGCCTTCGCTGTTGTACCAGGCCGACGAGGAGGCTGAGGCGGGGAAGCCGGTCGCCGATCCAATGGCCACACCAAGCAGCAGGATTTTCAAGCTTTGCATGACGGTGATTTGATCGTCCGTTGATGGCCGCACAATGATTTCATGACGCGGCCGGCATCATATTTGCGTGACCGTCGATTTACGAGCCTGATCAAATCGGGCGCCGCCCATCTTTTCGACGCCCCGGAAACGCGTTACGCTGTGGCCATGGATTTGTTGCGCCATAAAAGGACGGCCGCAGGACCTGGCTTTCTCGACGACCAGTTCCTGATCGCCATGCCCGGCATGAAGGACGACCGCTTCACGCGCTCTGTCATCTACATCTGCGCGCACAGCGACGAAGGCGCGATGGGGCTGATCATCAACCAGACCCAGCAGATGCTGTTTCCGGACCTGCTCGTGCAGCTAGGCATCATGAATGAGATGGAGGCGATTCGACTGCCGCCGCCAGCGCGCGACTTCGTCGTGCGCAATGGCGGACCGGTGGATCGCAGCCGCGGCTTCGTCCTGCATTCGGGCGACTACCGGGTGGAATCCTCGCTCGCCGTGTCCGACGACGTCTGCCTGACCGCGACCGTCGACATATTGCGCGCCATCTCCTCCGGCCGCGGACCCCGGCGGGCGCTGATGGCGCTCGGTTATGCCGGCTGGGGTGCGGGCCAGCTTGAAAACGAGATCGCCGAGAATGGCTGGCTGACTTGCCCGGCAAGTGCCGAGCTTCTGTTCGACGCCGACATCGACCGCAAATACGACCGGATCCTTGCCTCGATCGGCATCGATCTCGCGCATCTCAGCCTGGCTGCCGGTCACGCCTGAGCCTCATCACGCCCGAAATTTGTTACGCTTGAGTGAGCGGATACTGTTCCTTCAGCGTCTTCAGCACCTGGTCGCCGGGCATCGGCGCGCCGAACATAAAGCTTTGCACGTATTCGCAGCCCATCTGCCGCAGCTCCAGCGCATCGCTTTCGTCCGAAATACCTTCGGCAACGACCGACAGGCCGAGCTCATGCGCCATGTTGACCATGGATTTGAGCAGCACCGCGCGTTTCGGCGTCGCGTCGTCGACGAAGCTCTTGTCGATCTTGATGGTGTCGAACGGAAAGCGCGTCAGATAGGCCAGCGATGAATAGCCGGTGCCGAAATCGTCCAGCGACAGGCCGATGCCAAGTTGTTTTAGCTTGGTCAGCACATGAGCGGTCTGCTCGGGATTGTCCATCACCAGCGATTCGGTGAGTTCGAGCCGGAAGCAGCGCGGTTTCAGATTGGCCCGCGCGATCACCGAGCGGACGTCGCTGACCAGGTCGCGGCGGATGAGCTGGCGGCTGGACAGATTGACCGAGACCGACAGCGGTGCATCGCCGATCTGCTTTTGCCATCCCGCCAGGTCTTCGGCAGCCTGTTGCATGGCAAACAGCCCAAGCTGCACGATCAGGCCGCAGTTTTCGGCAACCGGAATGAAATCCGCCGGCGGGATCATGCCGCGCCGGGGATGGTCCCAGCGCAGCAACGCTTCGAAGCCGGCAACGCTGCCGTCCTCCAGCCGCACGATCGGCTGATAGGCAAGCGTGAATTCGCGTCGCTCGATGGCGCGGCGCAGGTCGGACTCGAACTGCAGCCGGTCGGTGCCGACCGTGCGGAAGGCGGGCCGGAACGGCTCGATCCTGTCGCCGCCGAAGCGCTTGGCCTGATGCATGGCAAGCTCGGCATCCTTGACCATGTCCTCGGCCGAGGTCTGCGTGGAGGTCCAGGTGATCAGCCCGATCGAGGCGGTCAGCACGATCTCGCGCTTGGCGAAGGTGATCGGGTTGTTGATGGCGTGCTTGATGGCATCGGCAATGGCCGCGATGCGAGCCGGATCCTGCTCCGACAAAAGCATCAGCGCGAACTGGTCGCCGGCAAAGCGCGACAGCGAATCCTTCGGCTTGAGCAGCCGGTGCAGCCGCCGCGCGATGGTCAAAAGGATGGTGTCGCCGGCCGAGATGCCGAGCCCGTCATTGACCTGCTTGAAGCGGTCGATGTCGATGACGAAGACGGTCGGGCGCACCTTCTCTTCGGTGCGGGCGATCGAAATGATCGCCTCCAGCCGGTTCATGAACAGCTCGCGGTTAGGCAGGCCGGTCAGATTGTCATGTACGGCGTCATGCAGCAGCCGTTCCTCGGACTTCTTCTGCTCCGTCACATCGACCATGGTGCCGACGCAGCGGATGACCTCGCCGTCCGAGCCGATCACCGGCCGGGCGCGCAGCGCAAACCAGTGATAGTGTCCGTCGGCGCCGCGCAGGCGGAAGTTTTGCGACACCCGGCCGCGCCGGTGCTCGAGCACCACGTCGAGCGTCGTGCGAAACGTGTCGCGGTCGTCGGCATGCAGCACCGGCAGCCAGTTGCGGGCGGGCCCGCCGAGGCTGTTGGGCGCAAGACCGAGCTGGATGCTGACGTCGGGACGAGTGACGACGCGGTCGCGCAGCACGTCCCAGTCCCACACAGTATCGCCCGATCCGGCAACCGCCAGCGCCTGCCGCTCAAGATCGGAGAACAGGCCCTGATGCAGGGCGCCGCCGGCAAAAGCGTGCTGCATCACGGTGAAGCCGATCAGCAGGATGATGAGGATCAGCCCGCCGCCCAGCGCCGGCTGGGCGATATCGTTGTCCAGCATGCCGGTGATCGCCATCCACGATCCGCATAGCCACAGCAGAACCATCACCCAACTGGGCACCAGCATGATGGCGCGGTCGTAACCGCGGATACCGAGGAAGATGATCAGGCCGAGCCCGGTAAGCGCGGTTGCGGCGAAGGACAGCCTGGCAATGCCGGCGGCAACCGCCGGATCGATGATGGCGACACCGGCGATCAGCACCAGCCCGAGAATCCAGACCAGCGCGCCGTAGCTGAAATGGCCATGCCACCGGTTGAGGTTGAGATAGGCAAACAGAAACACCACGAAGGTCGCCGCGAGCGCCACCTCCGTTCCGGCGCGCCACATCTGCTCATTGCCCGGTGATATCTCTATGATCTTGTTGAGAAAGCCGAAATCGACGCAGATATAGGCAAGCACCGCCCAGGCCAGGGCCGCCGTTGCCGGGAACATCGAGGTCCCTTTGACGACGAAAAGAATGGTCAGGAACAGCGCCAGCAGGCCGGCGATGCCGATGACGATGCCACGAAACAGCGTGTAGGAATTGACCGAGTCCTTGTAGGATTCAGGGTCCCACAGATAGACCTGCGGCAGCTTGGGCGAGGCGAGCTCGGCGATGAAGGTAATCACCGTTCCGGGGTTCAGCGTGACCCGGAACACGTCGGCGTCGGGGCTGGTCTGGCGGTCGAGCGCAAAGCCTTCGCTGGGCGTGATCGCGGCGATACGGGTCGAGCCGAGATCCGGCCAGAACAGGCCGGAATTCACCAGCCGGAAATGCGGTGCGACAATCAGCCTGTCGAGCTGCTGGTCGGTGGTATTAGCGAGCGCGAACACCGCCCAGTCGCCGGTCGAGCGAGCGTCATTGGCCTCGACCTCGATGCGCCGCACGATCCCGTCCGGGCCGGGTGCCGTCGAGACCTGGAAATTCTCGCCCTGGTTGCGGTAGATTTCGACGGCGCCCGAAAGGTCGAGCGCCACGTCGTCGCGGGCGATCTTGATCGGTTCGACGGCAAACGCCGAGGATGCCGCGCAGAGCGTGACGATTGCCGCCAGCATAAAGGCAAGCAGCGACCCGTTGCGCAGAAAATTCGTCAAAATCAGCCCTTTGTTCCAACGCCCGGCGGATCGTCCGCGATTCGGGCGTATAGGTAATGGTCCTGCCAGATGCCGTTGATCCTGAGATAGGATCGTAGCAGTCCTTCGCGCCGGAATCCGGCTTTTTCAAGCACGCGGATCGACCGGGCGTTATCGGGGATACAGGCAGCTTCGATCCGGTGCAATCGCAGCGTTTCGAAGGCGAAACGCGTCACCACCTTGACGGCATCGGTCATCAGGCCGCGTCCGCTGAAGCGCTCACCGATCCAGTAGCCGATATGGCCGCTTTGGGCGACCCCGTGGCGGATATTGCCGAGGGTGATACCGCCGGCCAGCTTGCCGCTGCTTTTCTCGAAGATGAAGAAGGCGATTGCCGTCCCCTGCGCGTAGTCCTCGCGGTAGCGGCCGATACGATGCCGCCACGCCGTGCGGTCGAGTTCGTCAGAGGTCCATCGCGGCTCCCACGGCTCAAGAAAAGCGCGGCTTTCGCTGCGCAGCACCGACCACTCGCGATAGTCGTTGGTCAGCGGTACGCGCAGCGTGACAAGCTCGCCCTTCAGTGCCGGCAGGTCGCGGCGAAAGAAAGGGAGCGCGAACACGACGCTCGAATAGGCTTAGACGGCAAGCTTACGAGCAGTGGTCTGCGTGCCCGAAAGCGAATCGAGGATCGCCTCATAGGGCGCGAGCGTACCCACCGGCCCGACGGCTGTAAGCGTCGGCTTGGTCGAAAAAAGGCGGGAAGACAGATCCGTCAGCCGCTCGACAGTCAACGCGGCCAGCCGCTCCATCAGCTCTTCCTTGGCGATCGGCCTGCCGAACAAAAGCAACTGCCTGGCGATCTGCGAGGCGCGGCTGGCCGGACTCTCGGCTGACATGATCAGCCCGGCGCGGTATTGGGCACGCGCCCGGTCGAGCTCCTCCTGCAGGATGTTTTCACCGGCCTTTTGCAGCTCGTCGATGATCACAGGCACCAGCTCGGCAATATCGCTTTGTCCGGTTGCCGCATGGACCCCGAAGACGCCGGTGTCGGAAAAACCCCAATGGAAGGCATAGACCGAATAGCACAGGCCGCGTTTTTCACGGACTTCCTGGAAAAGCCGCGACGACATGCCGCCACCGAGAATCATCGACAGGACCTGAGAGGCATAGAAATCGCGGACGTGATAGGCGCGGCCCTCGAAACCCAGCACGATCTGGGCGTCCATCAGGTCGCGGTCCTCGCGAAAATCGCCGCCGACATACTGCGCATATTGCGGGATGGTGCCATCGGCCTTGCCGCGGAAGCTGCCGAGACGCTTTTCGACCTCGCGCACGAAATCGTCGTGCTTGATATCGCCGGCCGCCACCATCACCATGTTCTCGGCGCCGTACTGTCGTTCGATGAAGTCGTGCAGCTGCTTCGAAGTGAAGGATTTGACGGTTTCCGGCGTGCCGAGAATCGAGCGGCCGATAGTCTGGTGGCGAAAGGCGGTCTCGGTAAAGTGATCGAAAACGACATCGTCGGGTGTATCGTGCGCGGCGCCTATCTCCTGCAGAATCACATGCTGCTCGCGCTCCAGCTCCTGCGGATCGAATTCGGATTCCTGCAGGATGTCGGAAAGGATATCGACGGCCAGCGGCACGTCGTCGCTCAGAACCCTTGCATAATAGGAGGTCGTCTCGACGCTGGTGGCGGCATTGATCTCGCCGCCGACGTCCTCGATCTCCGAGGCGATCTCGAAGGCGCTTCGCCGCCTGGTGCCCTTGAAAGCCATGTGCTCGAGCAAGTGCGCCATTCCGTGCTCTTCGTCACGCTCGTTGCGTGCGCCCGACTTGACCCAGGCGCCAAGGGCAACAGATTCGAGGCTTGGAAGGGTTTCGGTGGCGACTGTCAGGCCGTTCGACAGACGGCTTACCTCAACACCCATATGGCAATTACTCCCTAACGCGCCGCCCGCGTGTGGCGGCCGAGATAATCTTCCACCATTTTCAGGTCGGATGGAAGTACCGTGTATTTTTCCTCGGCGCTCATCAACCCGCCCAGCCATGCAGGCAGGGCAGGCGACACGCCACTGGCGGCTTCAACGGCGGCGGGAAACTTTGCCGGGTGCGCAGTGCCCAGCACCACCATCGGCACCTCACCTGCAGCCTTGCCGGCGGCCACATGCGCGGCTGCGGCCGTATGCGGGTCGAGCAGATAGCCGCTCGCCGCAAGTGTGGTGAGGATGGTGGCGGCGACCTCGTCCATGGTGGCGCGGCCGGCGTCGAATTCGGAGCGGATCTTGGCGATTTCGCCGGCCTCGATGGTGAAGGCGCCGGACTGCTTGAGCCCGTCCATGTAGCGCCGCACGGTCGAGGCATCGCGGCCGGCCGCCTCGAACAGCAAGCGTTCGAAGTTCGAAGACACCTGGATGTCCATCGAGGGCGACGTGGTCGAAAAGACCCCCTTCATGCGGTATTCGCCGGTCGCCAGCGTGCGCGCCAGAATATCGTTGTCATTGGTGGCGATGATCAGCCGTTCGATCGGCAGCCCCATCTTCTTGGCGGCATAGCCGGCGAAGATGTCGCCGAAATTGCCGGTCGGCACGGTGAAGGAAACCGACCTGTCGGGCGCGCCGAGCGACAGCGCGGAAGAGAAATAATAGACGATCTGGGCCATGATGCGGGCCCAGTTGATCGAATTGACGCCGGACAGCGATACCCGGTCGCGAAAACCGTGGTCGTTGAACATGTCCTTCACCAGGCCCTGGCAGTCGTCGAAATTGCCTTCGATCGCCAAGGCGTGGACATTTGCGGCGGTCGAGGTCGTCATCTGCCGCTGCTGCACCGGCGAGACGCGGCCGTGCGGGAAAAGCACGAAGATGTCGGTGCGGTTGCGCCCGGCAAAGGCGTCGATGGCCGCCCCTCCGGTGTCGCCAGAGGTGGCGCCGACAATGGTGGCGCGCTGGTCGCGCTCGGCCAGCACATGGTCCATCAGCCGCGCAAGAAGCTGCATCGCCACATCCTTGAACGCGAGCGTTGGGCCGTGGAAGAGCTCGAGCACGAAGCTGTTCGGCCCAGTCTGCACCAGCGGGCAGACGGCCTCATGGCGGAACGTCGCATAGGCTTCGCGTACCAGCCGTTCGAATACCGGCGCCGCGATCTCGCCGCCGAGGAAAGGCGACAGCACACGGATGGCAAGATCGGGATAGGCAAGGCCGCGCATGGCGCGGATCTCGGCTGCGGAAAAATGCGGCCAAGCGCTCGGCAGGTAGAGCCCTCCGTCGCGCGCCAGTCCGGCCAGCACCGCGTCGGAAAATCCAAGCGCGGGCGCTTCCCCGCGGGTACTCACATATTGCATCGTCACGTTTCCATTGCTGCCGGGAATTTTCGCCCGCCGCGAGGTGGTGGATTTCTGCGCAGGCTCAGTCGCATTTTTGCCGCGCGGTTGATATACGTCACCGGCTTTGCGAGAGGGAAGTGCAGTTCATGGCGTTTCATTCATTCAACGGTCGTTTTGTCGCGGGTCTGGCGCTCGCCGGCTTTATGCTTGCCGCCGCAGGCTGCCAATCGAGCGACAATGGTATTCTCGGCTTCGGCAAGAAGGATACGACACCGCCACCGCCACCCGACCCCAAGGTGCTTTCCAGCCAGTTGCAGGCCTATTGTCCGAAAGTGACGTTGCGTGACGGCACCGCCTTCTTCAATACCTACGCCAAGAGCGGTCCGAAGCCGAAGAAAAAAACCGATGTTGCCGCCGAGGAAGCCGTCCAGCCGGCAGCCGACGCGGCAGGCGTCGATCAGCCGGACGATTCCGCCAAGATCATCTATCAGGCTTCGATCACCGATGTGACCCGCGACTGCAGCCGCGCCAACGGCTCCTTGTCGATGAAGATAGCCGTCGCCGGCAAGGTCGTGCCTGGCCCGATGTTCACCCCCGGCACCATCACCATGCCGATCCGCATCGCGGTGATGCACGGCACCGAAGTTCTCTATTCGCAGCTTCACTCTTATCAGGTCCAGGTTACCGATCCTTCGAGTGCCACGCAGTTCGTCTTCACCGATTCCAACATCGTCGTTCCGGAGCCGACGGCGAAGGACTACCAGGCATATGCCGGGTATGATGAGGGCGCTCCGAAAGTAGCGACAGACAAGCCGAAGAAGAAGAAAGCCGCCGCGACCAACTGAGCCGCTGCATTCGCGCCACGGCGGTTGAAGGCGGCCTCTCAGGCGTCCGCCGACCATTCCGACAGCGCGGCGATCACGCTTTTCAGTTCCGCCCAGCGGCGGATGACCGTTTCCGCGCCGGCCTCGGTCAGCGCATCGGCGTGGCCGGGATAGCTGTGCGCCGCGCCGGTGAAGCCGATGACGCGCATTCCCGCCGTCTTGGCGCCGGTGACGCCGTGCACAGAATCCTCGATGACAAAGGTGTTCGCAGGATCGGCCTTGAGCTTTTCCGCGGCGAACCGAAACACGTCCGGCGCCGGCTTGGTTTTCCCGGTCGGGGTTTCCAACGAGGAAAAGATACGGCCGGCAAAGAATGGCAAAAGCTGCACCTTCTCCAGCATGAATTCGATCCGCTCCGAACGCGAATTCGAACAGACGCAGCGCGGCACTGCTACCGCGGCGACAGCCTCGTGCGCCCCGTCGATGGCACGCACGTCGCTGCGCAGCCGGCGATCGACCAGCTGTTCCTCCTTGTCGATCAGCGAGGCCTGGAACGGGATCCGGGACTTTTCCTCGACCCGCATCATGATGTCCTTGAAAGTCAGCCCGGCATAGACCTCGGAAATCTCCTCGGCCGATATCTCGTAGCCGGCCGAGGTCAACAGCTCGGCATCGATCCGCGCGGCGATGATTTCGGAATCGACGAGCACGCCGTCGCAATCGAAGATGACAAGGTCTGGCTGGGGCATGGTGATCCGGAAAGCGGGATGAGGGGAATGCCGAGAGGCCTTTGGTCGAAACGGCTCAGGCGGCGCGGCATACACCAACAGGCCGGGCTTCGCAAATTCGGCGGTCTGCTTCACTGAATATTTACGCTGATCGGTAACCATAACGGACAGTAAACAGTAACGCGTGCTTTGGGTGTCACAATGTCTGCCGTGCGTCTTCTCGACGAGCTTTCCGATGCTCCCCAGCAATCCGAGTGGCTGGATACGATCCTGAAGGGCGACTGCGTCGCCGCGCTCGAACGGCTGCCGGAAAAGTCGATCGACGTGATCTTCGCCGATCCGCCCTACAATCTGCAGCTCGATGGCGATCTGCACCGGCCCGACCAATCCAAGGTCGATGCCGTCGACGACCATTGGGACCAGTTCGACAGTTTTGAGGTCTACGACGCCTTCACCCGCGCCTGGCTGCTGGCGGCGCGCCGCGTGTTGAAGCCGAACGGCACGATCTGGGTCATCGGCTCCTACCACAATATTTTCAGGGTCGGCGCCAAGATGCAGGACCTGGGCTTCTGGATCCTCAACGACGTCGTCTGGCGCAAGACCAATCCAATGCCGAATTTCCGTGGCCGCCGTTTCCAGAATGCCCACGAGACGATGATCTGGGCCTCTCGCGACCAGAAGGGCAAGGGCTACACTTTCAACTACGAGGCGCTGAAGGCATCGAATGACGACATTCAGATGCGCTCCGACTGGCTGTTTCCGATCTGCACCGGCGGCGAGCGCCTGAAGAACGACAATGGTGACAAATTGCATCCGACCCAGAAGCCGGAAGCGTTGCTTGCCCGCGTCATGACGGCATCGACCAGGCCGGGCGACATCGTGCTCGACCCGTTCTTCGGTTCAGGCACCACCGGGGCTGTGGCCAAGCGGCTTGGCCGCCACTTCGTCGGCATCGAGCGCGAACAAACCTATATCGATGCCGCCATGGAACGTATCGATGCGGTCCGGCCGCTGGAAGGCGCCAATTTGACGGTACTGACCGGCAAGCGCGCCGAGCCGCGCGTCGCCTTCGTCACCCTTCTCGACAATGGCCTAGTGGCGCCGGGCGCCACGCTCTACGACGCCAAGAAGCGCTGGGCGGCAAAAGTGCGCGCCGACGGCACGCTGGCCATCGGCGACAGTGCCGGGTCGATCCACAAGATCGGCGCACAAGTGCAGGGGCTGGACGCCTGCAACGGATGGACCTTCTGGCATTATGAGCGCAGCGGCGGCCTGACCCCGATCGACGAGCTTCGCCGCATTGTTCGCCTGGGCATGGATCGGGCAGGGGCCTGAAGCTCCTCAAGTTTCAGCAAATCGCGTTAAAGCGACGCCTCAATCAGTCTTCCGAAGTGATTCAAATCACACCTTGATCCCAAGCCGCTCAAGATCTGCCTTAAGCGTCTGGGCGTCGGTGAACAGCACCGATTGCCAGCCGGCCGCCTTGGCGCCGTCGACGTTCTTCTGGCTGTCGTCGATGAACAGCGTGGCTGACGGTTCGAGGCCGAACGCGGCGATGTGGTGATCGTAGATGGCGCGATCCGGCTTGATTAGCCCGATCTCGGCTGACACCGTGATGCCGCGCGGGCGCTCTAGGAATGGAAAGCGGCCGCGCGCTTCGCGGAACGTATCGTCAGCCCAGTTGGTCAGCAGCGTCACGTCGTGGCCCGTGTCGATCAGGCGCTCCATGAGGGCAACGCTGTCATCATAGGCATGCGGTGCCATTTCGTGCCAATGGCGGCGGAAATTGCGGATGTTCTGTTCGTGATCCGGATGCTCGGCGATCAGGAGCGTCTCAGCCTCTTCCCAACTGCGGCCGCGGTCCTGCTCGATGTTCCAATCATGCGTGCAGACATTGTCGAAGAACCATTTCCGTTCGTCGGGATCGGGGATCAAGCGACTGAAGGGCAGGTTCGGATCATAGTGGATCAGCACTTTGCCGATGTCGAAAACGATGTGGCGGATTTCAGTCATTCTTCTCTCTTTCAACGCGGCCGCTGCTTTTTCGTCGCGCCCGGTATCGCCGCTTCGATTACCTTTTTCATGACGCTCGGCAGCGCTTCCCCGGAAATTTCATGGGCCAGCGACCAGAAATGCCCGGCCGGGGCGGCACTGTCGGTGTCCGCCTTGAACACGTCGAGTTCAAGCGCAAAATGGGTGAAGACATGGCCGATGCGTCCGGCCTGCCGCCAGTTGCCGGGGAAGGGGGCTGCCGCTTCCGTGGTGGCGCCGTCGATGCGCGCCGTCCAGCCGGTCGTCGGCACCTCAGTCATGCCGCCGAGGAGGCCCTTTTCGACGCGCTTGCGCAAAAGCACGGCGCCGTCGCCCCTGACGGCAACGAAGGCGGCACCGCGGCGTAAGGGCCTTTCGGCCTTGGGCAGGCGGACCGGAAAGCGTTCGGGATCGCCCGAGATTGTGGCGCCGCAGGCCTCGCGAACGGGGCAGAGCATGCAGCGGGGCCGGCGCGGCGTGCAGATCGTCGCGCCCAGGTCCATCATCGCCTGCGCGAAGTCGCCGGGCCTTGTCGAGGGAACCATGCGTTCGACCTGGCCGCGTATCTCGCCCTTGGCTTCGCCCAGCGGCGTGGCGATCGAAAACAGCCGTGAGACGACTCGTTCGACATTGCCGTCGACGACCGCGGCTGGTCGGTCGAAGGCGATCGCCGCGATCGCCGCCGCCGTATACGCGCCGATGCCGGGCAGTTCCTTCAAGCCGGACTCGCCGTCCGGGAAGCGGCCGCCTTGCCGCGCGACGAGATCGGCACAGGCTTTGAGATTACGGGCGCGGGAATAATAGCCGAGCCCGGCCCAGGCCTTCATGACGTCTTCGGTCGGTGCCGCCGCCAGCGCCTGGACAGTTGGCCATTTCTGCACGAACGCCCGGAAATAGGATTTTACCGCCTCGACCGTGGTTTGCTGCAGCATCACCTCGGAAAGCCAGACCAGATAGGGATCGGGCCGCGCCCCGCCCGCCAGCGCGCGCGGCGAAACGCGCCAGGGCAGGTCGCGGTGATGCGCGTCGTACCAGCCAAGCAGCCGGGATGCGATCTCGCCATTGTCTCCGGATACGGCCTTGCGGGTCTGGTCGTGCAGTGCCATTGATCGAGGGTCGGCCCTAATCCATTGGTGCTGAAGCTGGAGAACGCACATGGCAGGGAAAAGGCCCTTCGGCAATCCCGTTCCGGTGAGCGATCTCGCAACCGAGATACTCGACCCGGTGCTGCGCAAGCGGGCCGGCATGTCGATCGGGTTGGTCCAGTCATGGGAAGAAATTGCCGGGCCGCGGCTTGCCGGCCGCTCGCGCCCGGAAAAGATCCAGTGGCCGCGCCGCATGCACGAGGACGATCCGTTCGAGCCGGCCGTGCTGGTGATTGCCTGCGAGGGTGTAGCGGCACTGCACCTGCAGCACGAGACCGGCGAGATCATCAACCGGGTCAATGCCTTCCTCGGTTTCAATGCGATCGGCCGGATCAGGATCGTGCAGAAGCCGGTAATGGCGGGCAAGGAAAAGCCGAAACCCAGTTTGCGGCCATTGACTGCGGCCGAGAAAGCGAAGCTGTCCGGCACCGTCGGTTTGATCGAGGACGGCGGGCTGCGTGCCTCGCTGGAGCGGCTTGGCGCCACCATTCTCGGGCAAAAGAAGCCGTGATCTCGCGCTATCGTGATGGTATGCCCGGATTTGGCGATTGGAATAGGCGCGGTAATGCCTTAATTCGCGCCAACTCTCGCTTTTTGTAGCCTTTGCATTGCAAAATCCAACTATTGCCAGGTGATTCGTATGATCCGTTCCTTGTCCCGCAGACACCTTTTGACTTCGCTGGCCGCAATACCAGCGGCGGCGCTGCTTGCCGCCTGCAGCGACTCGGGCGAGAAAGCCGAGGCGCAGGATGTGAAGCCTGCGGCTCCCGCGGATCCTGCGAAGCCGGCCGCTCCGGCCGCTGCCACAGCGCCTGAAGCTCAGGGCACGGTGGATATGGCAGCCTTGTTGAAGCCCGGTGCGCTGCCCGACATGCAGCTCGGCAAGGACGATGCAAAGGTCACCATCGTCGAATATGCATCAATGACCTGCCCGCATTGCGCGCATTTCGCCGAGACCACTTTTCCGGAGCTGAAGACGAAATATATCGACACCGGCAAGGCCCGTTACATACTGCGCGAGTTTCCGTTCGATCCCAGCGCCGAGGCCGGTTTCATGCTGGCGCGCTGCTCCAAGGACAACTATTTCCCGATGGTCGACGTACTGTTCAGGCAGCAGGCGAACTGGGTTGGTGTGAACAATACCAAGGACGCACTGCTGCAAATCGCCAAGCTTGCCGGTTTTACACAGGAGTCCTTCGAGGCCTGCTTGACGGACCAGAAACTTCTGGACGATGTGAGATCCGTCCAGAAGCGCGGCGCCGACGAATTCAAGGTCGATTCCACACCGACCTTTTTCATCAACGGAAAGACCTACAAAGGGGCGATGTCGATTGCGGAAATGTCGGCCATCATCGACCCTCTGCTCTGACGTTTCGGCAGCGCCGAAGCGGCGTAGCTTCGGCGTGCGCACTTCTTTGTGTTGCCGCGGGTTCTCGTTGCAAAATCGCGGCACAGTTTTGCGAAACTTGGCTATGGGCCGGCGCGAATGAAGTTCTCGCGCCTTCGCCTGCTCGGCTTCAAATCCTTCGTCGAACCCGGCGAGTTCGTCATCGAACGCGGCCTGACCGGCATCGTCGGGCCGAACGGCTGCGGCAAGTCGAACCTGGTCGAGGCGCTGCGCTGGGTCATGGGCGAAAGCTCCTACAAGAACATGCGCGCGTCCGGCATGGACGACGTCATCTTTTCCGGCTCGGGAACGCGTCCGGCCCGCAACACCGCCGAAGTCACGCTCTTCCTTGACAATAGCGACCGCACTGCGCCGTCCGCCTTCAACGACGCCGATGAGTTGCAGGTCTCGCGCCGCATCGAGCGTGAGGCGGGCTCGCTCTACCGCATCAACGGCAAGGAGGCTCGCGCCAAGGATGTGCAGCTGCTGTTCGCCGACCAGTCGACCGGCGCCCGCTCGCCCTCGATGGTCGGCCAGGGCCGCATCGGCGAGCTGATCCAGGCAAAGCCGCAGGCGCGCCGCGCACTGCTGGAGGAGGCGGCCGGCATTTCCGGCCTGCATACGCGCCGCCACGAAGCCGAGCTGCGGCTGAAGGCGGCGGAACAGAACCTCGAAAGGCTGGACGACGTCGTCGGCGAGCTGGAAAGCCAGATCGAAAGCCTGAAACGCCAGGCCCGCCAGGCCTCGCGCTTCAAGAACCTGTCGGCCGACATCCGCAAAGCCGAAGCGACGCTGCTGCATCTGCGCTGGACGCTGGCCAAGACGCAGGAAGGCGAAGCGCGTTCGGCGCTGGCGATTGCCACCGCGCTGGTCGGCGACCGCGCCGCCGCCCAGATGGCTGCCGCCAGGGAACAAGGCATCAACGCCCACCGGCTGCCGGACCTGCGCGATGCGGAAGCCGCTGCCGCCGCCGCCTTCCAGCGTCTTTCGATCGCCAAGGCGCAGATCGAGGAAGAGGCAGGCCGCATCCGCGCCCGCCAGGGAGAGCTCGACCGCCGACTGCAACAGCTTGATGGTGACCTAGCCCGCGAGGAGCGCATGGTCCGCGACAATGCGGATATCCTCGAACGTCTCGCCGCCGAAGAAGCCGCGCTCAACGCCGAAAACGCCGGCGCCGCCGAGCGCGAGGCCAGCACCCGCGCGGCTTTCGAGCAGGCGGCATCGACGCTTGCCTCGAGCGAGGCCAGGCTCGCCGCGCTGACCGCCGAACGGGCGGAGGCTGCCGCCTCGCGCAACCAGATCGAACGGACGCTGCGCGACACCGCTGAGCGCCGCGACCGCTTTGCCCGCCAGCTTGCCGATGTCGACCGCGAACTGTCGGAGATCGTCTCCAGGGTCGCCGGCCTGCCCGATCCCGCCGAGAAGCGGCTGCTGGTCGATCAGGCGCTGGCGCTGCTCGAAGAGGCCGAGGCAGCCGCCATTGCCGCTGAACAGACGGTTGCCGAGGCGCGTGCAGGCGAAGGTGCTGCCCGCCCACCGGTTCAGGACGCAAAGGCCGAGCTGGCGCGGATCGAAACCGAGGCCCGCACGCTGGCCAAGATACTCAACGCCGCCAGCGGCGATCTATTTCCCTCGGTGCTGGAGCAGATCAGCGTCGAGCGCGGCTACGAGACGGCGCTGGGTGCCGCGCTTGGCGAAGATCTCGACGTGCCGCTCGACCGCAGTGCGCCGGTGCATTGGGGCCAGAGCGAAATCCAGTCCGCCGACGCCGCATTGCCCGAAGGCATAAGGAGCCTCGCCAGCGTTGTGCGCGCGCCGGCACAGCTGGCCCGCAGGCTGGCCCAGATCGGCATCGTCGAAGCCGCCGACGGAAGACGGCTGCAGACGCTGCTTGCTCCCGGTCAACGATTGGTCAGCCGCGAAGGCGCGTTGTGGCGTTGGGACGGCTTCACCGCCAGCGCCGATGCCCCGACCGCCGCCGCACAGCGGCTGGCGCAGAAAAACCGGCTGGCCGAGCTCGATGCCGAAGCAGTCCATGCCACGCGCATCCTGCGCGAAGCTGAACAAGCCCTTGCCCAGGCCGAACAGGCGCTTGCCCAGGCGAGCGAGGCTGAACGCAACACCCGGCAGGCCGGGCGCGACGCCCGGCACGGGCTGGACGCTGCCCGCAATACGCTGGCCGAGGCCGAAAAAGCCGGCGGCGAGCTGTCGAGCCGGCGTGCCGCCCTTGACGAGGCGCGCGCACGCATAGTCGACAGCCATGAGGAAACGGCGGCGGCATTCGTCGAGGCGGAAATGCTGCTGCAAGACGCGCCCGATCTCGGCGATCTGCAACTGCAGCTCGAGCAGTCGGCGGCCAACGTCGCCGGCGACCGCGCCGCCCTTGCCGATGCGCGTGCCGTTCACGAGGGCCTGAGGCGGGAAGCCGAGGCACGTGCGCGCCGGCTCGATGCCATCGGCTCTGAACGGCGCAACTGGGTGGCGCGCGCCGAAAACGCCTCGACACAGATCGCGGCGCTCGGCGAACGCAAGGCCGAGGCCGAGGCCGAGCGCGAGCAACTGGCCGACGCCCCCGACGAGATCGACGCCAAGCGGCGCGCCTTACTATCGCAGCTCGCCGAGGCCGAAAGCCTGCGCAAGGCAGCGGGCGACCGCTTGCAGGAAGCAGAGAACCGGCAGTCCGAGCTGGACAAGGCTGCGACCGCCGCCATCCAGTCGCTGGCCGAAGCGCGGGAAACGCGTGTTCGCGCCGAAGAGCGGCTGACCGCCGCCGACGAGCGTCGGCTGGAAGTCGAGGCGCGCATCCAGGAAACGCTGAACACGCCGCCGCACCTGGTGATCCGCCACACCGGCCTCGAACCCGACAGCCCGATGCCCGAAATGGCCGAGGTCGAGCGTCAGCTCGACCGACTGAAGGTCGAACGCGAACGGTTGGGCGCCGTCAATTTGCGCGCCGAGGAAGAGCAGAAGGAATTGTCGGACCGGCTGGAGGCCATCGTTTCCGAGCGCGACGACATCATCGAGGCGATCCGCAAGCTGCGGCAGGCGATCCACAGCCTGAACCGTGAAGGCCGCGAGCGGCTGCTCGCTGCCTTCGAGGTGGTCAACGGCCATTTTCAACGGCTGTTTTCGCACCTGTTCGGCGGCGGCACCGCCGAGCTGCAACTGATCGAGTCCGACGATCCGCTCGAAGCGGGGCTCGAGATCCTGGCGCGACCGCCCGGCAAGAAGCCGCAGACGATGACGCTGCTGTCCGGCGGCGAGCAGGCATTGACGGCGATGTCACTGATCTTCGCCGTGTTCCTGACCAACCCGGCACCGATCTGCGTGCTCGACGAAGTCGACGCGCCGCTCGACGACCACAATGTCGAGCGTTTCTGCAATCTGATGGACGAAATGGCCGCAACCACCGAGACACGCTTCGTCATCATCACACACAACCCGATCACCATGGCGCGCATGGACCGGCTGTTCGGGGTGACCATGGCCGAGCAAGGCGTCAGCCAGCTGGTGTCGGTCGACCTGCAGGCGGCCGAAGCCATGCGCGAGGCAAGCTGACGCATCAGCTTAATGGTGGTCTCCACCTCGGCTTTCGACTATAGCACGACGAAATGGTCCGGATCTGCCGCTCCAGATACCGGCCCGGCTATGCGCGTGGAGAAGCTTGTTGCCTATACTTGTCACCGGAGCCGCGGGGTTCATTGGCAGTCACGTTTGCCACCATCTGCTCGACCGGGGCGAAGCGGTCGTCGGCGTCGACAACATGAACGACTATTACGACCTGGCGCTCAAAAAGGGGCGGCTTGCCGCGCTTCTGCCCCATAAGGATTTTTCGTTCCACCAGATCGATATTGCCGAACAGGGTGCGCTTGCGGCCGCTTTGGCCGGGCAAGGCATCGTCAGGATCGTCCATCTCGCCGCGCAGGCGGGCGTGCGCCACTCACTCGACAATCCGCGGCTCTATATCCGCTCCAATGTCATGGGCCACCTCGAAGTGCTCGAATTCTGTCGCGCCGAACCGGCATTCGAGCATCTGGTCTATGCCTCGTCGAGCTCGGTGTATGGCGGCAACCGCAGCGTGCCGTTCAGCGAAGCCGATCAGGTCGACAAGCCCGTTTCGCTTTACGCTGCCACCAAGAAAACCGATGAGTTGATGAGCCACACCTACGCCCATCTGTTCGGTATACCGCAGACCGGCCTGCGGTTTTTCACGGTCTACGGTCCCTGGGGCCGTCCCGACATGGCCTATTGGATGTTCACCCAGGCGATGCTCGAGGGCAAGCCGATCCGGGTCTTCAACAATGGCGAAATGTGGCGCGATTTCACCTACATAGACGATGTTGTGAAGGCGGTTGTCGCCGTGCTCGACAAGCCGCCGTCGGCTGACGTTCCGCCGAACAGGCTCTACAATGTCGGCAACAACCGGCCGGTGCGGCTGGGCGACTTCATCGACATTCTGGAAAGGCTGCTCGAGGTCAAGGCAATCCGCCACAACGAGCCGATGCAGGCGAGCGACGTCGAGAAGACTTACGCCGACATGACCGCGCTGGAGCGGGATTTCGGCTTCAGGCCTAGCGTTTCGATAGAGGACGGGCTGAAGAAGTTTGTCGACTGGTACCGGCCGTACTCGAAGCAGTGATTTGCACCGCTCGCCGTGACGCCTTCATGCGTGACACCTGGAGTGGCGCGCAAGTCGGTCCGCAAAAGCATCATTTTATCCTAACATCCTGTTAACCACATGCTTGCTGAAACATATCCGATTAACCTTTGAGGCGCTTATGACCGCTATGTTTCGTGGCTTGCTGTTCAGTATGAGCTGTGTGGATGTGCGGATTCGGGGGCTATTTCGGTTCAGTCCGGGATGCGGAAGCTTTGCTTGCGCGCATGACGTCTGCGATCGCCCATCGCGGGCCGGATGAACAAGGGAAATTCGTAGCGCCCGAGGCTGGACTTGGGCATGCGCGGCTGTCGGTGATCGGGATTGGTGATGGCCAGCAGCCGATGTCCGACGAAACCGGCAATTTGACGATTGCCTTCAACGGCGAGATCTTCAACTACGTGGAATTGCGGGAAGGGCTGCTGGCCAAGGGCCGACGCTTCCGCACGTCGAGCGATACCGAAGTTCTCTTGCAGCTGTATGACGAGATCGGCGAAGACTGCCTGTCGCTCCTGAACGGTGATTTCGCCTTCGCGATTTGGGACAATCGGCGGCGGCGGATGGTGCTTGCAAGAGACCGCATGGGTGTTCGGCCGCTGTTCTACACCAGCAAGGACGGGGTGCTCTACTTTGCGTCGGAGATAAAGGCCCTGCTGAAGGTACCTGGCGTCTCGGCCGAAATCGATCCGATTGCACTCGACCAGATCTTTACCCTGTGGGCGCCGATCGCTCCACGCACGGCTTTCCGCAACATCCACGAGCTGGAGCCGGCAAGCGTGATGATCGCGACACAGGGGCAAGTCACGGTCAAACCATATTGGCACCTGGACTACCCGTATCCGGATACGCCATCGAAGATCACCAATGAGGACGACGCGGCCGAGGAACTGCAGGTCCTTTTGACCGACGCAGTGAGGCTTCGCATGCGCGCCGACGTGCCGGTCGGTTCTTACCTTTCGGGCGGGCTCGATTCATCCCTCGTTTCGGCACTCGCGGCCGGTATGACTCCTCTTAAGCTGCAGACATTTTCCGTGACGTTCGACAGCGCTGAGCATGACGAAAGCGCCTTCCAGACCGAAATGGCGTCAGCACTTGGCACGCGCCATCGAACCATAGCCTGCCGTGCCGGCGATATCGCCGGTGTGTTTCCCGAAGTCATCCGCTTTACCGAGCGGCCGATCATCCGCACCGCCCCGGCCCCCCTATATCAACTGTCCGGCCTCGTTCGCCAGGCCGGTTTGAAAGTGGTGCTGACAGGCGAAGGCGCCGACGAGGTCTTTGCCGGTTATGATGTCTTCAAGGAAGCGCGCGTTCGCCGTTTCTGCGCACGACAGCCGGCATCGCGCATAAGGCCACAGCTGTTCCGCAAGCTTTATCCCTATCTGCCGGGCCTGCAACAGCAGTCCGTGGAGTACCTGGCTGCGTTCTTCGGCACCGGCAGCGCCGCCCTGGACGATCCGCTGTTCTCGCATCGGCCGCGTTTCAAGACCACATCAGCGGCGAAGATGTTCTTTTCCGGTGACCTGCGCGCAACATTGAAGGGCTATGATGCAGCCGAGGACCTGGCCAGCCGGTTGCCTGAGGCGTTTTCCCGGTGGCATCCGCTGCACCAGGCGCAATATCTCGAAACCCGCTTTCTCCTGCCGGGCTACATCCTCTCCAGCCAGGGCGATCGCATGGCCATGGCGCACGGTATCGAGGGGCGGTTCCCCTTCCTTGACCATCGCATGGTAGAGTTTGCGGCAAGACTTCCGCCGGAGATGAAGCTGAAGGGACTGGTGGAAAAACATATATTGCGCAAAGCTGCCAAGCACCTGCTTCCGACGGCCATCCGCGAGCGCACCAAACAGCCTTACCGGGCGCCGGAAGCCCGCTCCTTCGTTGGAGCGGGAGAACTGGACTACGTACGCGACTCGCTGAACGAAGCGAGTATCGCCGCCGGAGGACTATTCAACGCCAAGGCGGTGGCGAACCTGCACGAGAAATGCCGCTTGCAGCCAGCGTCCGGATTCCGCGACAATGCGGCTTTCGTCGGCATTTTGTCGACGCAACTGTGGCAGAAGATTTTCACCGGCGAAAAGGTCGGTGCAGCACGAGCGGCCTGAGAAATCGAGGGAATGAAGAAATCATGGTAGCAATCAAGGACAAGGTCAAAACCTTTATCGTCGACAACTTCCTGTTCGGGGACACGTCCTACGAGCTTGCAGACTCGGCATCACTGATCGAGAACGGCATCATCGACTCGACGGCCGTGTTGGAGCTAGTGGCATTCATAGAGGATGATTTCGGCATAGCGATGGTCGATGCCGACATCGTACCGGCCAATCTGGATTCGATTGACCGCATCTCAGCCTTCATCAAGGCAAAAGCAGAAGCGCTGGCAGCTTAGGCGCCATCGGCGAGGAGCGTCCGTGCGGATCGAACATTTTCTGACGGCGAAGGCCGCTGCCCATCCAACCAAAACGGCATTGATCACCGAGCACAAAAGGCTGTGCTACGAAGAGCTGGACGATCTATCGAGCCGCCTGGCCGCCGCCCTTTTCATGAATGGCGTCAGGCGCGACGACCGGGTGCTGATCTTCATGGACAATTGCTGGGAGGCTGCGGTTTCGATTTTCGCGGTTCTTAAAGCAGGCGCGACTTTCAGTCCGATCAACGCATCCACCAAGGCCGAAAAGCTGGCCTACATCATCGCCGATTGCGATGCCGCTGCGATCCTCACGCAGGCAAAACTGATGCCCGTGGTCGCCGAGGCGTCCGGATCCTCCGGCAAAACGTCCTCCGGCAAGACCGGCATCTTCGTGGCTTCCACCGTTGCCGCCGATAACCAATGCCCGGCAGGAGCCACATCGCTGGCGGATTGCTTGACGTTCCAAGCCAGGGAGATCGACCATCGCGGCGTTGACGTCGATCTTGCGATGTTGATCTACACCTCGGGCTCGACCGGCCGCCCCAAGGGCGTGATGATGACGCACCGCAATTGCGACGCGGCGGCCGACTCCATCACCACCTACCTGCGCAACTCGCCCGACGACATCATCTTGAATGTTCTGCCCCTCGCTTTCGACTACGGCCTCTACCAATTGCTGATGGCAGTCAGGCTCGGCGCCACGCTCGTGCTCGAGAAGTCCTTCGCTTTTCCCCAGGCGGTCTTTGAGCGCATCCGCCAGGAAGGCGTCACCGGGCTTCCGCTCGTGCCCACGATGGCAGCGATGATCCTGCAGATGAGGGATCTGGCACCGGGCTTCCTGCCCAGCCTTCGCTATATTTCCAACACGGCGGCTGCCTTGCCGCCGCCTCACATAGAACGCCTTCGGTTCCTTTTCCCCGGTGTCAGGCTCTATTCGATGTATGGCCTTACAGAATGCAAGCGCTGCACCTATCTGCCGCCCGAGGAACTCGACCGCCGGCCGGGCTCGGTCGGAATAGCCATTCCGAACACCGAAGCCTTTGTCGTCGACGACGAGGGGCAACGGGTGCCGCCGGGCGTAGCAGGTGAGCTGGTTATTCGCGGGCCGCACGTCATGCAGGGTTATTGGCGAAACGAAGCTGCGACGGCACGAGCCCTGCGCCCGGGTCCGAACCCTTGGGAGAAGGTTCTCTACACCGGCGATCTGTTCAGGGCCGATGAGGAAGGCTTTCTCTATTTCGTCGGCCGCAAGGACGACATCATAAAGTCGCGAGGAGAGAAGGTGGCGCCCAAGGAAGTGGAAGCCGTGCTTCACGCTCATCCGGGCATCGCGGAAGCGGTGGTTGTCGGTGTGCCGGATCCCGTGCTCGGGCATGCGATCGGCGCAGTTATCATACGGTCCGACCCGGCGCTTAGCGAAAAGGATATCATACGCCACTGTGCACGCCACCTTGAGGACTTCATGGTCCCCAAGGTCATCGAGTTCCGCAGCGATCTGCCGAAGACCGATACCGGCAAGGTCAGCCGTCGGCTTGCGGCAGAAACCATGGAGGCCGCGCAATGAATGTTCGCCCGACCGAGGACGCGCGGACCTTTCTGGCGCAGGCTCTGGCGATCGACCTGGCTACCGAAACGGACCGTATCGTAACGGCCTTACGCCAGCAGTTGCGCGGGCTTCGCAAGCGGGGCCTTGTGCTCGGTCTTTCGGGAGGGATCGATTCGAGCGTGTCGGTCGCGTTGGCGGCACGAGCCGTCGGCCCCAAGAATGTGCTTTGCCTGTTCATGCCGGAAAGCGATTCCGATCCTGAAAGTCTGCGGCTCGGCCGCCTCGTCGCCGAAACTTTCGGTGTCGAGGCAGTGACGGAGGATATCGGGCCGATCCTGCGCACAATGGGGTGCTACAAGCGTCGCGACGCCTTCATCCGCGAATTGGTCCCGGAATACGGCGAAGGCTGGGCCTCGAAGATCGTGATCGCGAACGCCCTCGAGGGCGGGGGTTACAACATCTCGTCCCTGGTGGTGCAGGATCCGGAAGGCAGGCAGACGAAACTGAGAATGCCGCTGCCTGTCTATCTCGGCGTCGTCGCCGCTACCAATATGAAACAGCGCACCCGCAAGCAGATTGAATACTATCATGCCGATCGCTTGAACTTCGCCGTCCTTGGAACGCCGAACCGGCTGGAATACGATCAGGGTTTCTTCGTGAAGAACGGTGACGGCGCAGCGGACGTCAAGCCGATCGCCCACCTCTATAAAACGCAGGTCTATGCGCTGGCGGCTCATCTCGGTGTTCCGGAGGAAATCCTGAACCGGCCTCCGACCACCGATACCTACTCGCTGGCGCAGACCCAGGAGGAGTTCTACTTCTCGCTTCCTTATGACCGTATGGATCTTTGTCTTTACGGTCTCAACAACGGCGTGGCGGCTGAGGTAGTGGGGCAGGCGGCGGGGTTGGCCGCGACACAAGTGGAACGCGTCTGGGCCGATATCATCGCCAAACGCAAGGCGACCCGTTATCTGCATCAGCGTCCGCAACTCGTTGATGACGTAGAAGAAATCGGTACCTGACAAACAGGTAGAGCGGTGCGTTCGGTTCGATTTGAATGCGTCCGGCCTTAGCTGAAACGGCTGCCGATCAGCCGACTCCACTGCTCGCCCGCAAGCCCGTTCAGGAAGACTTGCGAGTTCTTCATGGCGTCCAAAAGCTCTGGATCACGTGAATGTACCACCGTTGAGGCAACGGTCAGGAAAGCAATGCGTCGTCCAAGCATCGCCTCCAGAAGTGCAGGTTGAATACGTCCGCGCAGGCCGCTAACGCCGCGCGCGGCGGCGTGATCGATCAGGCAGTCAATCACCGGGCCCGCCTGGCCGGGAAGGGCGAAGATCTGCAGCACGCGACCAATTTCATACTTCCGTGCGTAATAGGCGAAAGCGCCGACATTGGTGCCGACTGGCGACGTCACACAAACGTAGACAAGCTCGCCCAGATCCGGCTTTTGTGCCGCATCGGTCAGGATGTGGTCGAGTTGGCCTTTCGTCCAATCTGGGCGCAGGGCGAATTGAGCGGTAAACGGTTCGATGAGCCTGGCAAATGTGTGGCTGTCGATTTCGGATGTACGAAATGCTCCGTGGCCTGCCCCGTCCACCGCCACACCCGACCAACGTCGCTCGCTGGACGTCATCCTCCTGCAATAAAATCGGTCGACTGTACGCGCCAACGGATTGAGCATTCGCGCAAGCGCCAAGCGATTGGCGGAAAGGCTAAGCATGAAGGCCGCGGGGCGCATCACGCGGACCCAGTCAAGGCTGTATTGCGGCAGGACCACACCGCGCAGCCGGGTCCACAATTTCACGGAAATATCGTTGGCCGTCTCGCTGAAGGAGATGTCCTGCGGACCATCCAGGTAAGCTTTCAGCAAGCGGGCGCCGGCCAGCGGGTCATGCTCATGGTCCTCGACCATGAGCGAGCTACAGATTGCCGCGCGTAGTCGTCGGCCGTTGAACGTCATCGGCAGGACGTGGACGCCGACAAATCCGGAGACGCGACCGGCGTCGTTGACATGGACAAGCGACCGGAGGTTGTCTCCGCAACCGGGCGCATCCAGATAAAACCGTTTCATGTATTCCACGAGAGAGGCCGGCGCTTCGGTCCTCTCCTTCAACAGCACGCGCTGAAACATGTTCGCAACTGCCGGGAGGTCGGCGCCTTGCAAGGCGCGAATGACGCTCAAGCCCGGCTCCCGCCACCAATTTCCCGTCCACCGAGCTTCCGGGCCAAGGCGACACGAGGCACGAGAACATCGGACGCGAGTTCCAACTCGACGCCCATGAAGCCGTGCAACCTCGGCCAGTTGCGATCGCCCCGATGACCGAACGGAGTGCTGAATTGCTGCGGCAAGGTGGAACCCTTTGCTTGACCGACGAAAAACCGGCGTCATTGCTGCTAGCAGATTCAGGTAAACCGATATTAAAGTCGTTCCTTTGAATGGTAGCGAACCGGGTTTGTCCGGCCCCATACCTGGACATCAGCAATTTCGTTCCTGGCGGAATTTATACAACCCGCGGGCATGAGTTGCGTGCTCCACGTCGAACTGTTTTCGGCTAGCCAAAGTTTCGCGCGGCGGCTCTTGACTGGGAGCGCGGGCGTAATACGGTGGGGACAAATACCGGCTCTGACCGCCGGGCGGCAAGAATGCCTCGTATGCCTCGCCTTGCGGCGGTGGCTGCGGGGCATTGTCATTTTGAGGCTTTGCTTGAAACGGCATATCGAGATCGGCATTCTCTATTCGCGGTCCGGCAACTACCGGCTGGTGTCCGAATCCTGCCGCGCGGGCGCGATGAACGCCATCGCCGACCTCAACGTCGATCCCGCTATCCCGTTCGAATTCGCCCCGGTCGAGCGTGACCCGCAGGGCAACATCGATCGGTATGCAAGCGGCTGCGCGGACATTCTTGCCAACAGCGGCGCGCGTCACATCATTGGCTGCGTCACCTCGTGGAGCCGCAAGGAGGTCATTCCAATCTTGGAAAGGGCAGGCGGCACGCTGTGGTATGCCTGCCCGTACGAAGGCTTCGAAGCCAACGAGCATGTCGTCTACACGCACGCCTGCCCCAATCAGCATCTCGTACCGCTGCTCGCCTATGTCGTGCCTCGTTTCGGCGCCGACGGCTTCCTGCTCGGTTCCAACTACATCTGGGGTTGGGAGACCAACCGCGTGGCGCGCGACCTGATTGCGGACGCCGGCGGCAAGGTGCTGGGCGAACGCTATCTGCCGCTCGGCGAGGTCGATGTTGCGAGGCTGATCGCGGAGATACAGGCGACGAGACCTGATTTCATTCTGAACAATCTCATCGGCCCTTCTTCTTATGCCTTCATCGCTGCCTATGCCGAGCTTGGCCAGCGCGACCCGCATTTCGGGCCGGAGCGTTGCCCGATCCTGTCCTGCAATCTCACGGAATGCGAATTGCCGGCGCTCAACGGGGCAGGCGATGGCCATCTGTCCGTTGGGCCCTATTTTCACGACATCTCGGAGGTGGATCGCGGAGCGGCTTCAGTGTCTTCCGTCATGCCTGCCTCATCCTTCGAGGCGGCGGCTTATGCCTCGGTGCGCACCCTCGCCGAGATCCTCACGCGCAGCCCCGATGCACAATGGATGGATCTTCCCAAGGTCTTCGCCGAAACATCATTTCGAACGCCGCTGGGCGACATCGCCATCGACCCGCAAACCCAGCACACTACCTTGCCGGTGCAGATCGGACGTATCGATGGAACATCGTTCAAAACGGTCACGCTGACGAAGGGCGTGGCACCCGATCCCTACCTTTCCCGCTATGACCGGACGGAGACGTTCGGGCGGCCACGCCTGCGGGTAGTGTCGTGAGCAAGATGGCGCGTATCCCGAACCTTGGAGGCGCCAGGGCCTTTGTCCTGCATCGTCCACATCCGACCGTGCAGGCGATCACAAGGCAATTGTCGGCCATCGGCCTTGAGGCGATTGGCTTCTGGCCGGAACTGCCGGCCGAAGCCTTGGCGGCGGACTTCGTTTTCTTCGACGTCGACCTCGGCTTTGACGAGCAATTTCCGTGGAAGCCGGGCGAGGCACCGATGCCGCTGATAGCACTGATCGGCTCCGAGGCGCCGGGGCGTGTCGAATGGGCACTGTCGCACAAGGCCGATGCCCAATTGCTGAAACCGGTCGGCAATGCCGGCGTCTATAGCGCGCTTTTGATCGCAAGGCAGAGTTTCGAGGCGCGCAAGCTTCTGGCCAGCGAGATTGCCTCGCTTCGTCAGCGGGTCGCGGAGCGCCAGACCATCGTACGCGCCGTGGAGGTCTTGTCGAAGGGCGCCGAGGACGGCCGTGCCTATGCGCAGCTCCGCTCGCTGGCGATGAGCTGGCAAATCAGCGTCGAGGACGCCGCGCGCAGGATCGTGGCGATGACACAGGAAGAAGGCGACGATGACCAATCCGATCGCGCCTGAGCTTTCAGCCGCCGGGCGTATGCCAGCCAAGCCTCGCGCCGGCGTCTGGCGACGTCTGTTAAAACGGCCTCTCGCTTTGCTCGGCCTCGGGATTGTTGCCGTTGTCTTGACCGGCGCCATTCTTGCACCGTGGCTGACAGGCTACGATCCGAATGAGCAGATGTTCGACGGGCTCACGCTTGAAGGCGCGCCACTGCCGCCGGGGGCCCAGTTCTGGCTGGGCACCGACCTGCTTGGCCGCGATCTGCTGACCCGTCTCCTCTTCGGCGCGCGCACGTCGCTGATCATCGGCATCGTCGCCAATGGCGTGGCGCTTCTGATCGGCACGCTGGTCGGCATCACCGCCGGCTATTTCCGCGGTTGGATCGGCAGCGCGCTTATGCGCTTCACCGATCTGATGATGGCTTTCCCGGCGCTGCTGCTCGCCATCTGCCTGGCGGCGGTGCTCCAGCCGAGCCTGTGGATCGTCGCCATGGTGATCGCACTGGTGAACTGGGTGCAGACCGCCCGCGTCATCTATACCGAGACAAGTTCGCTCTCCGAGCGCGAGTTCATCGATGCCGAGCGCACCATCGGCGCAAGCGCTCCACGCATCCTGTTTCGTCATATCCTGCCGCACCTTTTGCCGACGATCATCGTCTGGGGCACGCTCGGCATCTCGACAACGGTGCTTCTGGAAGCGACGCTCAGCTATCTCGGCATCGGCGTGCAACCGCCGACCGCGTCCTGGGGCAACATCATCTTCGAAAACCAAACCTATTTCCAGGCAGCGCCCTGGCTGGTTTTCTTTCCGGGTGCGGCGATCCTGGCGCTGGCACTAGCCTTTAACCTGGTCGGCGATGCGTTGCGCGACATCCTCGATCCGACGCAAAGGGGGCGGGCATGATCGCCTATCTCGGCCGCCGCGTTGTCCAGTCCGTGCTCATCTTGCTCGGCGTCTCTCTGATCACCTTTGCGCTGCTCTATCTGCTGCCCGCCGATCCCGTCCGCCAGATCGCCGGCCGCAGTGCCACGCCCGAGACGGTCGAGAACATCCGCCGGCAGCTCGGCCTCGACCAGCCCTTTGTCGTCCAGTACTGGCACTACCTGACCAGCCTCCTCAGCGGCGATCTGGGGCGCTCCTACATTCAGCGCTCGTAGGTCACGGAGCTTATCGTCTCGCGGCTGCCGGCAAGCCTGCTGCTGATGGTCGGCGCCATTGCCTGCGAAGTCGTGATCGGGCTGACGATGGGCCTCATCGCCGCCGTCAAGCGTGGCACCGCCACCGACCAGTCGCTGATGGTCGCCTCCTTCGTCGGCGTCTCGGCGCCGCAATTCGTTGTTGGCCTGCTGCTGCTTTATGTGTTCGCGGTGCGGCTCGGCTGGTTCCCGATCGGCGGTTACGGCACCTGGCGTCATCTGGTGCTGCCATCGCTGACCATGGGAATTCTCGGTGCCGGCTGGTACGCCCGCATGATGCGCTCGTCGATGATCGACGTGCTGCGCCAGGATTACGTGCGTACCGCGCGTGCCAAGGGTCTTGCACGCAGCGCCATTATCTTCCGCCACGCGCTGCCCAACGCCATCCTGCCGGTCATCGCCATGATCGGCATCGACATCGGCATCTTCATGGGCGGCATCGTGGTTGTCGAAAGCGTGTTCGGCTGGCCAGGCATCGGCCAGCTGGCCTGGCAGGCCATTCAGCGCATCGATATTCCGATCATCATGGGGGTCACCCTGGTTTCGGCCTTTGCCATCGTGCTTGGTAATCTCCTGGCCGACACCGTCGCACCGTTCATCGATCCACGCATCAAGCTCAGATGAAAACCAAGAAAAACCAAAGAAGGGAACATGACATGAGAAAATATCTGATATCGACCGTGGCGGCATCGGCGCTTGCGCTGGTGCTTGGCATGACAAGCGTACGCGCCGAAGACGCCGTCGATCCGAACGCCAAGCAGGGCGGCGCGATCATCATCACCTACAAGGACGACGTCGCCACGCTCGATCCAGCCATCGGCTATGACTGGCAGAACTGGTCGATGATCAAGAGCCTGTTCGACGGGCTGATGGACTACGAGCCGGGCACCACCAACCTGCGGCCCGACCTTGCCGAGAGCTACGAGATTGCGCCCGACGGCAAGACCTTCACCTTCAAACTGCGCCACGGAGTGAAGTTCCACAATGGCCGCGAGATGACCGCCGATGACGTGAAATATTCGCTCGATCGCGTCACCAATCCAAAGACACAGAGCCCGGGTGCCGGCTTCTTCGGCTCGATCAAAGGCTATGACGATGTCGCTGCCGGCAAGGCGGAAAGCCTCGCGGGCATAACCGTCGTCGATCCCTACACCATCAAGTTCGACCTGACCCGGCCCGACGCCACCTTCCTGCATGTCATGGCGATCAACTTCTCGCATGTCGTGCCGAAGGAAGAAGTCGAAAAATACGGCGCGGACTTCGGCAAACATCCGGTCGGCACCGGCGCCTTCAAGCTCGCCGAATGGACGCTCGGCCAGCGCGTGGTCTTTGAGCGCAACCCGGATTACTGGCACAAGGGTCTGCCGCATCTCGACAAGATAACCTTTGAGATCGGCCAGGAGCCGATCGTGGCGCTGCTGCGGCTCCAGAAAGGCGAGATCGACGTTCCCGGCGACGGCATTCCGCCGGCGAAATTCCAGGAGGTCATGGCCGATCCCGAGCAGAAGGCCCGTGTCGTCGAGGGCGGCCAGTTGCACACCGGCTATATCACCATGAATACCACCATGGCGCCCTTCGACAATGTGAAGGTACGGCAGGCGGTCAACATGGCGATCAACAAGGACCGTATCGTCCAGCTGATCAACAACCGTGCGGTGCCGGCCAATCAGCCGTTGCCGCCGTCGATGCCTGGCTATGACAAGGAATTCAAGGGCTATCCCTACGACGTGGCCAAGGCCAAGGCCTTGCTTGCCGAGGCCGGGCATCCCGACGGATTTGACACGCAGCTGTTTGCCATGAACACCGATCCCAACCCGCGCATCGCGCAGGCCATTCAGCAGGATCTGGCGGCGGTCGGCATCAAGGCCAGCATCCAGTCGCTCGCGCAGGCCAATGTCATCGCCGCCGGCGGCGACAAGGCCGGTGCGCCGATGATCTGGTCCGGCGGCATGGCCTGGATCGCCGACTTCCCCGATCCGTCGAACTTCTACGGCCCGATCCTGGGCTGCGCTGGTGCCGTCCCGGGCGGCTGGAACTGGTCGTGGTATTGCAACAAGGAGCTCGACGCCAAGGCGGCCGAAGCCGACTCCATCGTCGACCCGGCCAAGGCTGGCGAACGCGCCAAGATGTGGAGCGAGATCTACGGCAAGATCATGGAAGACGCGCCCTGGGCACCGGTGTTCAACGAGCAGCGTTTCACCATGAAATCAGCCCGCATGGGTGGCGCCGACAACCTCTATGTCGATCCGGTCCACATCCCGATCAACTACGACAATGTGTATGTGACCGATGTGCAATAACTGCGACTACACCATCCACGGGCGCCACCATCATTTCGGCTGGGACAATTCCTTTGTCCCGGTCGAACGGGTGGCGCCAGGGTCGACGATCGAGTTCCAGTGCCTGGACTCGTCCGGCGGGCAGCTGACGATGGAGAGCACCGTCGACGACGTTGCCTTGCTCGACTTTGCCAAGGTGAACCCGGTCACGGGGCCAATTTATGTCGACGGGGCGGAGCCGGGCGATGCCCTGAAAATCACCATCGAGGCGTTCAAGCCGTCGGGCTTCGGCTGGACGGCGAATATCCCGGGATTCGGTCTGCTGGCGGATGACTTCACTCAACCGGCACTAAATATCTGGAACTACGACGCCGCCTCGCTCGAACCGGCGCTGTTCGGCAAGAACGGCCGGGTGCCGCTCAAGCCCTTCGCCGGCACCATCGGCAATGCCCCGGCTGAGCCGGGCCTGCATTCGGTGGTCCCGCCGCGGCGCGTGGGCGGCAATCTGGACATACGCGATCTTGCTGCCGGCACGGTGCTCTACCTGCCCGTAGAGGTCGCGGGAGCGTTGTTCTCGGTCGGCGACACGCACGCCGCGCAAGGCGACGGCGAGGTGTGCGGCACGGCGATCGAGAGTCCGATGAACGCCGTGCTGACGCTCGATCTGGTCAAGGATGCCCGGCTGCGGACGCCGCGTTTCACAACGCCCGGCCCGGTGTCGCGGCATCTCGACGCCAAGGGCTACGAGGTGACAACCGGTATCGGGCCGGATCTGATGGACGGCGCCAGGAGCGCCGTCTCGCAGATGATCGACCTGCTCTCTGGCCGCTACGGTATGGATCCGATAGACGCCTACATGCTCGTGTCGGTTTGCGGTGACCTGCGCATCAGCGAGATCGTCGACATGCCCAACTGGGTGGTTTCTTTCTACTTCCCCCGCTGCGTCTTTGAATGAAGGTGGAGGACATCAAACGATCCGGGCAGGCCGCCGCGGAGAGTGGCTCCATCAGGCCGGTACTCAGCGTCTCAGGTCTGAGCGTCACCGTGCGTGGTGAGGAGGGCGAGCGCGACGTCGTTTCCGACCTCACATTCGACCTGATGCGCGGCGAAACGCTTTGCATTGCCGGCGAGTCCGGTTCCGGCAAGTCGATGACGGCGCTGGCCATCATGGGCTTGCTGCCGCAGCCGGCGGCACGCATCGGATCAGGCTTCATCCGGCTCGGCGATCAGGATCTCGCGGCTCTCAGCGAGAGCGGCATGCGCCGCATCCGCGGCGACCGTATTGCCATGATCTTCCAGGAACCGATGACATCGCTGAATCCGGTTCTGTCCGTCGGCCGTCAGCTCACGGAGGCGATCGAGGCACACACCTCGCTGTCGCGCTCCGAGTCTCGGCTGAGGGCGCTAGAGGCGCTGAAGGCAGTCCGAATTCCGGATGCCGAACGGCGGCTCGAGCACTATCCGCACGAACTCTCAGGCGGCATGCGCCAGCGCGTGATGATTGCCATGGCTCTGGCCCTGAACCCGGATGTGCTGATCGCCGATGAACCGACGACTGCTCTCGACGTCACGGTTCAGGGCGAGGTGCTGGAGTTGCTGCGTGACCTGCAGCGCGAGCACGGCACTAGCGTTATCCTGATCACGCACGACATGGGCGTCGTCGCCGAGATGGCGGACCGCGTCATCATCATGCGCGATGGCCGGATGGTCGAGCAGGGCAGGGCGGCCGACATCTTTAATCGCCCGCAGGCCGACTATACGCGCGAGCTTCTGGCTGCCGTGCCGCGCATCGGCGGAGGACGGACCGCCGAAGACCGACAAGACGCCGCCAACATGCCGGCCGAGCTTGTATCTGTCAGCGATCTTCACGTCCGCTTCGACCTGCACGGCGGCTTCTTCGGCCGCGTCGACCGCAGGGTGCACGCGGTCGAAGGCGTCAGTTTCTCGATCGCGCCGCACGAAACCCTGTCGCTGGTCGGCGAATCGGGCTGCGGCAAGTCGACGACGGCCAAGGCGATCGCCGGGCTGGTGCCCTACACTGGCAGCATTTCAATCGGCGGCCACGACTTGTCTGCGCTCAGCCGCAAGGAGCGCAAGGCTGTACGCCGCAATGTGCAGATGATCTTTCAGGATCCCTTCGCGTCCCTCGACCCGCGCATGCGAGTAGGCGATCTCGTCGCCGAGCCTCTGCTGATCCACGGCCTCGGCGACAGAGAGCAACGGCATGCCCAGATCGCCACCCTGTTCGAACGCGTCGGCCTCTCCGCTGACCAGATGGAGCGCTACCCCCACGAATTCTCCGGCGGGCAGCGCCAGCGAATCTGCATTGCACGAGCGCTGGCGCTGCGACCGAAGCTGATCATTGCCGACGAAAGTGTTTCTGCCCTCGACGTATCGGTGCAGGCGCGCGTGCTAAGATTGCTGAAGGAGCTGCAGCGCGAATTCGGCGTCGCATATCTCTTCATCTCGCACGATATGGCAGTGGTGGAGAACATCTCTGATCGTGTGGCGGTAATGTATCTGGGGCAGATCGTCGAGATGGGCACCCGCGACCAGATATTCTCCAACCCGCGCCATCCTTACACAAAGCGGCTGATCGAAGCCGTTCCGGTTCCCGATCCGGGCCGGCGCCGCGCCCGGTTCGCCCGTTTGGACAGCGAAATTCCAAGCGCTGTGCGGCGCATCGGTGACGAGCCCCGGAAACTCAAGCTCGAAGATGTTGGCGACGGCCACCTCGTCGCCACTTGATCGAGCTTAGGCTGCCTCGTCCAGCCAATCCCGCAGAGGCTCGGGGACAGCTGCATATGTGATGTTCGAGCGTCGGAAAAGGATCGCCGAACGGCGCTGCCGCGGCAGCGCCGTTCGGCGATGCCGAGTTGGCAAGATCACCAGTTTACATCTGACATGTTAGCATGCTATCGCTACGTGCACATTGATTTCAACGGAGATCGCATTGGCTTCCCGCTTTGGTCTTTCGGTTGCCCTAACCACACCCTTCGACCCGTCGGGGAAGATAGCGCTCGCGCCAATGATCGCGCACGCCCGAGCCTGCCTTGGCGCCGGCTGCAGCAGCGCGACGCTGTTCGGCACCACTGGCGAAGGGGCCTCGGTCGGCACCGACGAGCGGCGGATCGTCACCGAGGCCATGCTGGCGGCCGGTATTCCGGCACATCAGCTCGTCGCCGGAGTGCTGGTCGATGCAGCCGAAGATGCCGCCGATCAGGCCCGGCACGCTTTGCAGCGCGGCGTTCGCAACATTCTGCTCGCCCCGCCGAGCTACTTCAAGAATGTCGGCGAGGACGGGCTGTTCGGATGGTTTTCCGCCGTCTTCGCCGCACTCGGTCCGCTGGCGCGCGACGTGCTGCTCTATAACATTCCCTCAGTCACCATGGTGCCGCTCCCGCTTGGGCTGATCGGCCGGCTGCGCACCGCTTTTCCCGCTGTGGTGGCCGGGGTGAAGGATTCCGGCGGGGACTGGAGCTACAGTGAGGCGCTGCTTGAAGCGCACAGCGATCTGGTGATCCTCATCGGCGACGAACGGCATCTGGCGAGAAGCGTGCGCCACGGCGGACAGGGCGCGATTTCCGGCATGGCTAATTTTGTTACCGCCGAAATCCGCGCAATGGTCGAAGACGGCCGCGACGACCCACGCGTCGAGGACTTCGTGCTCGAATTGCTCAGATACCCGGTCACGCCGGCGGTGAAGGTCATGGTTGCGCGCAAGACCGGCGACGAGCGCTGGCTGGCGGTCCGCCCGCCCCTGGAGGCGATCGATCCGCAAGGACAGCGGCAGCTTGCCGCGGCTTACGACAGGCTGTTTGCGACAGAGGCGGCCTGACCGACAAGGCCGGGCTGACCGATAAGGAAGCGAGCTGAAGTGGAAGACGGCAGCGAACCGATCACTCTCCGGGAGAAGGCCTATGCCAGCTTCACGCGGCATTTGCTGGCCCGCGATCTGCGGCCGGGGCAGTTCGTGTCACAGCGCGAATTGGTCGCTTTCACCGGACTGCCGCTGGGTGCTATTCGCGAGATCGTCCCGCGTCTCGAGGCTGAGGGACTGCTGACCACCATCCCGCAGCGCGGCATGCAGATCGCGCATATCGACATCAATTTGATCCGCGAGGCGTTTCAGTTTCGGTTGTTCATGGAACGCGAGGCAGTGGCGTTATTCACGACCAGCGCTTCTGACGCCGAACTTGCCCGCATGCGGCGCGAACATGAGGAGATGCTGGCTCAAGCTCTGGGACAGGCGCCGACGCCGGAAATGGAAGCCAAGGCCCAGAACATCGACTGGGCCATGCACGACACCTTCATCAATGCGCTCGGCAACGAGATTATCGCCAAGGCCTATCTGGTCAACTCGGTGAAAATCCGGCTGATCCACCAGGAGCGTTTCCGCATCGATGGACGTGTGGTGCCGGTGATGCGCGAACATTTGGCCGTCATCGAAGCCATGGAGAGCCGCAATTCGCAAAAGGCGGTTGAAGCGATCAGTCTGCATATCGACAATGCGCGCCGGCTGGCGCTCCAGATCTGAGGAAATATAGCCGCGCCGCAGTTCGCGGCGCATCCACAACGACAGCAACCGGGAGGAAGAAATGTCGTCCAATCTGTTCAACCCAACCAGGAGGCAACTCCTTGCCGGAACCGCGGCGCTCACCGCTGCCGGCCTTGTGGGGCTTCGCCCCGGCTTTGCCGCAGGCGTAGACTGGAAACGCTTTGCCGGGACGACACTTGACGTCAACCTGGTGAAAAGCCCGCGCAGCGACACCATCCTGAAATATCTCGCCGAGTTTGAGGAACTGACCGGCATCAAGGTCAATGCCGAGGCAACGCCCGAGCAGCAGCAGCGCCAGAAGACGGTGATCGAGTTGAGCTCGGGCAAGCCCAGCTTCGACGTCGTGCATCTGAGCTACCACGTGCAGAAGCGCCAGTTCGAGAAGGGTGGCTGGCTGGCCGATATCGCCGGCTATCTCGCCGATCCATCGCTCACCGATCCGGCGCTGGTCGAAAGCGACTTCGCCGAAGCCGGCATGCTGTTTGCCAAGGACGGCCAGGGCGTGCTGCGTTCACTGCCCTTCTCGGTGGACTACTGGATCGTCTACTGGAACAAGGAGCTGTTCGAGGCCAAGGGTCTCAAATACCCTGAAACGTTCGACCAGTTGGCGGCCGCCGCCGAAGCGCTGACCGACTCGTCGACCAATACATACGGCTTCGTCGCCCGCGGGCTCAAGAACGCAAACACGCCGGTGTGGACGTCGCTGATGCTCGGCTACGACATGACGCCGCTCGATGACAAGGGCAAGCTGCGCACCGAGGCTCCCGAGGCGATCGAGGCTGCCGCGCTCTATCAAAGATTGATGACCAAGTCCGCCCCTCCGGGCGTTACCGGGTTCAATTGGGCCGAAGCACAGTCTGCCTTCCTGCAAGGCAAGATCGGCATGTGGCTCGACGGCGTGGGTTTTGCCCCGCCGATGGAAAATCCGGAAAAATCGAGAGTGGTCGGCAAGGTCGGTTACGGCGTCATGCCCAAGGGTCCCAAGGCGCATGCCTCGGGTACCTTCGGCGACGGGATTGGCGTTACCGCCGCCAGCGAGAAGAAGGAGGCCGCCTATCTGTTCTGCCAGTGGGCGGTATCGCCAGCCATGGGCGCGCGGCTGTTGCAGGCCGGCGCTGGTGTTCCATTCCGCAAATCCGTGCTGGAGGATCCCAAGGTGCGCGAAGGCGTCACCATGCCGGCAAGCTGGCTTGATGCCGTGGTCGGCTCGGGCAATATCAGCCGGCTGGCGCTGCCGGTCATCATCCCCGTCACCGAATTCCGCGACATCTATGGGGTGGCGTTGACCAACATGATTGCCGGCGCCGATCCCGCCGCGGAGCTGAAGAAGGCGACCGAGCAGTTCCAGCCGGTTCTCGACAGGAGCGAGCAGGGCTGATGTCGGCCACCACCCCAGAACAGACCGGGGTGACGATGCCGGTTATCGACGGGAGCCAGACGATCCGGCTGGCTCCCAACTACTGGCCCTTCGTTGTCCCCGCACTCGTCGTCGTCGGCGCCGTCATCGTTTTCCCCTGGGCTTTCACCCTATGGATGAGCGTCAATCGCTGGACGCTCGGCCAGTCGCGGAGCTTTGCCGGGATGGAAAATTATCTCCGCCTGGCTAGCGACCCACGGTTCTGGGAATCCCTTGTTCATACGTTGACCTACACATTCCTCTCGGTTGCAGCGCCGATGCTGCTGGGCACACTGGCCGCCCTGATCTTCGACGCCAGGTTTCCGCTGCGCGGCCTGCTGCGCGGCGTCTTCGTCATGCCGATGATGGCGACACCCGTTGCCGTGGCACTGGTCTGGACAATGATGTTTCATCCTCAGCTCGGCGTGCTCAACTACCTGCTGTCGCTGGTCGGCATCCCGGCTCAGGAATGGATCTTCAATGCCAACACGGTCATCCCGTCGCTGGTTGCGGTCGAGACCTGGCAGTGGACGCCGCTGGTCATGCTGATCGTGCTTGGCGGGCTGGCCTCGGTGCCGCGCGAGCCCTTCGAAAGCGCCGAGATCGACGGCGCCAATGCCTGGCAGCAATTCCGCTATCTCACTCTGCCGATGATCGCGCCGTTCCTGATGATCGCGGTCATCATCCGCACCATCGATGCCTTGAAGAGCTTCGACATCATCTATGCGATGACCCAGGGCGGGCCGGGAACGGCGTCGGAGACCATCAACATCTATCTCTACAACACCGCCTTCTCCTACTACGATATCGGCTACGGCTCGGCCATGGCCGTGGTGTTCTTCATTGTCATCGTGGCCCTGTCGTTTGTCCTGCTGATGCTGCGCCAACGCTCGCAGTGGATCGATACGGAGGGCAAATAGATGAGTTCACGGCTGCTCAACCAGATCGGTCTGTTTTTCGCTGCCCTGGTTTTCGTCTCGCCGGCGATCCTGTTCTTCCTCTGGATGATCTCGCTGTCGCTGAAATTCGAGATCGATAACGGTGCCTATCCGCCGATCCTGATCCCCGAACGCTTCGCCTGGTCGAACTATGTAAAGGTGTTCGAGGAGAACAATTTCCTGCTCTATCTCTGGAACTCGGTTCTGGTGACCGGCACGGCGACCTTGCTGGCGCTGTTGATCGGCGTACCGGCCGGCTATGGCATCGCACGGCTAAAGGCTGAACGGTCGGCGGTCGTCATCATGATCGCCCGCATGACGCCTGGGCTATCCTATCTCATCCCGCTGTTTCTGCTGTTCCAATGGATCGGGATCCTCGGCACGCTATGGCCGCAGATCATCATCCACCTGGTGGTGACGGTACCGATCGTGGTCTGGGTGATGATCGGTTATTTCGAGACCACGCCGATGGAACTGGAAGAGGCGGCCAACATCGACGGCGCCAGCTCCTGGCAGGTTTTCCGGCTGGTCGCCCTGCCCATCGCTAAGCCGGGCATCGTGGTGGCCTTCATCCTGTCCGTGATCTTCTCGTGGAACAATTTCGTCTTCGGCGTGGTGCTCGCCAGCCGTGAGACGCGCACCCTGCCGGTCGCCGTCTACAACATGCTGTCCTACGAGCAGGTGAGCTGGGGGCCGCTCGCCGCGGCGGCGCTGGTGGTGACGTTGCCGGTGCTGATCCTGACCATGTTCGCGCAAAGGCAGATCGTCGCGGGGCTGACCGCCGGCGCCGTCAAGGGCGGCTGAGGGGCGCGCCCTGACATCACTCTTTTCCAGGAAAGATCCAATGGCATCGGTAACGATCAACAACGTGCAGAAGGCCTTCGGGGCCACCAAGATCATTCACGACGTCAGCGTCGATATCGCCGACGGCGAGTTCGTCATCCTGGTCGGCCCGTCGGGATGCGGAAAGTCGACGCTGCTGCGCATGATTGCAGGCCTTGAAACGATCTCCGGCGGGAAGATCGCCATCGGCGAGCGTATGGTCAACAACCTGCGTGCACGGGACCGGAACATCGCCATGGTGTTCCAGAATTATGCGCTCTATCCGCATATGACTGTGGCCGACAATATGGGCTTTGCCCTCAAGATCAAGAGAGCCGATCCGGCCGACACCGCTGGCCGGGTCCGGAAGGCAGCTGGCATTCTTGGCCTGGAAAAGCTGCTCGACCGTTATCCGCGCCAGCTTTCGGGCGGCCAGCGCCAGCGGGTCGCCATGGGCCGCGCGATCGTACGCGACCCACAGGTCTTCCTGTTCGACGAGCCGCTCTCCAACCTTGATGCCAAATTGCGCGTCCAGATGCGCGGCGAGATCAAGGCCCTGCACCAGCGCCTGGGTACCACGACGATCTATGTCACGCACGACCAGATCGAGGCCATGACGATGGCCGACAAGATCGTCGTGCTGCATGACGGCCTGGTCGAGCAGATCGGCGCGCCGCTGGACCTCTACGACCATCCGGCCAACCTCTTCGTTGCCGGTTTCATCGGCTCGCCCGCCATGAACTTCATCGCCGGACGCATCGAGGAGGGCGTGTTCCGCAGCGCCGGCGGGTTGGTCCTGCCGTTGCCGGAAGGCGCCCAGCCGGTGAATGCCGCGGGACGCGAACTCGTCTACGGCATTCGCCCGGAACATATCCGGGCGACGGGGCAAGGTATGCCGGGCACGGTCACGCTTCTCGAGGCGACCGGCTCGGAAATCTTCGCCAGGGTCGACTGCTCCGGTGAAGAAATCTCCTGCCTCTTCCGAGAAAGGCTTGCGCTCAAGCAAGGCGAAGGGGTGCGGATCGAGATCGACCGCGCATGTGCGCATCTGTTCGACGCCGAAACTGCTCGGCGCATCTGACTCGGTCCGGTAATGCGTGGTCAGCCTAGGTCGGCAAGGCGAATTCACCGGCGAGTTCGATGGCGCGGCCTTCGCCGGCCGATCTCTGGGCGGCGAGACCCATGACGACGGCCCACCAGCCGTCTTGCAAGGTCACTTCCACTTTGCCTTGTCCGCACACCGCAGCGGTGAAGCGGGCGTGCTCGAAATAGGTCGAACCGTTATGGTCGCCTGCTTCGAGCAGCCGGGGGTCGACGGGAATCTCCAGCAGTCGTGGTCCAGGCGGATTGCGCGGACTGACGATCAACTGGGGCACTGGCGCAGGGCCAAGGTGGGTCGGCCAGAAACGGCCTGGTCCGGGCACCAGACATTCGATCTTTCCGTCGCCGCCGACAGCGCAGAGTTCCTCCTGGTAGCGGCTGCCCTCGGCAAACATGCACAGTTCCAGCATGGCGCGCGCGCCGCTCGCGAAATCAACCAGCACATAGCCATGGTCAAGGATATCCGGCCTCTCACCGCCATAGCGTTCGTCGAGATGGTTTACGGCCTGTCCAGCGCTCGCCATCACGCGGACGGGATCCGATTCAAGGATCAGCCGCATCAGGTCGAAGAAGTGGCAGCACTTCTCGACGAACGTGCCGCCGGTGTTGCGGTTGAAGCGGTTCCAGTCGCCGACCTTGGCCAGAAACGGGAAGCGGTGCTCGCGGACCGTCAGCATGCGGATGCCGCCGGTGGCGTGGCGCGCCTGCTCGACGAATGCGGCGACGGGCGGCATATAGCGGTATTCCATGGCCACCCAGACGAGCGGAAGCCGCGCTTTCAACAGCGCGATCCGCCCCTCGTCGGCGGTCTCGGTGAAAAGCGGTTTTTCCACCAGCACCGGCAGCGGTCGAAGTGCGGCGATCTGCTCCATCTGACTGAGGTGATGGTGGTTGGGGCTGGCGATCAAGACGCAGTCCACCTCGTCCATCGCCAGCAGCTCGGCGATCGATGCCGCCGATCGCGCGCCCGACGCCGTCGCCAGCGCCGCCGCCAACATGCCGGGGTCCGGCTCGAAGATCGCGGCCACATGCGCGTCGGGCAACAGAGCGATGTTGCGGATATGCTCGCGGCCCATCATGCCGCAGCCAATGATGCCGTAGCCGATCGATGATCTGGTCACGCTGCGTCTTCCTCCGGCCTATCTGAAACGCGTGACATACCGCGCCGCGCCCGGATCGAACCAGCTGCGGGAATATTCCGCGCTGGCGCCGTCGCCAGCCCAGGCGATACGTTCTATGAACCCCACGACCGTCCCCGGCGGTGGCCTGAACTCGAGCGGGGCCCAGTCCGGCGCAGGCGCGACGGCGACATGGTCTTCGGCGCGAACGATCGAAAAGCCGAGCGCGAGCCGGTAATGGAGATAGAGGGATTCCGACAAATCCTCGCGCTTGAGCCGCTCGGCGCGGCTGACGTCGAGCCAGATCTCCTCGACTGCGGCCGGCTCGCCGTCGAGCCGTCGCAGCCGGCGTATGCGGTGGGCTTCGCCGGCGCTGCCGAATTGCGGCAGGTCGGCGGGCTTGGGCAGCCGCTCGACTGATAGCACGTCGGCGCTCGGCAGGCCGCCACCGCCGATGCGCTCCAGGCGAAAGAAGGCATAGATCCCGAGCAAGTCGCCGCGCGCCCGCACATAGTTACCCGAGCCCTGGATGCGGTCGAGAAGGCCCTTTTCGGTCAAATCTGCCAGCGCCCGCCTGAGCGTGCCGACGGCAATCCCGAGGCTCGCGGCCATCTCGCGCTCGGGCGGCAGCCGCGCCCCGTCGGCCAGCCGTCCGGCCGCGATTTCGCGGATCAGCATTTCGCTGGTCTGCAAGTGTACAGGCAAGGGGCCACGCATCTGGCTGGATCGGTGGCCGGGGTCAGCCCTTGTCAAATGCATCCCGTGTTCCAATCGCATCCCGGTTTCGGGTTTGGCTCCAAAATTGATACAATATTGATCTACACCAAAACGAATGCTACGCAAGCCCTATTCGCAGCTCCGGACGTCATTGAAGAGTGGCCCGGACGTCTTTTCTGAAGAGTGGCAATGAGCATCGTCCCAATCACCTCGCCGGATCTCGACGCAGCCGAAGTCTCGTGGTTCGCCGCACTCTGCTCGGACGACTATCGCTATCTCGGTGTGCCGGACGGCGCGCTGCGCTCGAGCTGGGCGCATTGCTCCGAGATCGTGAAGACGTCCGAGGAACTCGGTTTCCGCAACATCCTGTGTCCGTCGTCCTATCAGGTCGGCCAGGACACGCTGAGCTTCGTTGCCGGCTGTGCGCCGATCACGTCGAAGATCAATCTGCTTGCCGCTGTGCGCTGTGGCGAGATGCAGCCGATCATGCTGGCGCGCACGATTGCGACGCTGGATCACATGCTGGAAGGCCGGCTGACGGTGAACATCATTTCATCGGACTTTCCGGGCGAGACAGCCGACAGCGCCTACCGCTATCGCCGTTCCCGCGAGGTGGTGCAGATCCTGCGCCAGGCCTGGACCAGGGACAGCATCGATTTCGAGGGCGAGGTCTATCGCTATAACGGGCTCTCGACGGCATCGGCGAAGCCCTTTCAGCAAAATGGCGGCCCGCTGCTCTATTTCGGCGGTTATTCGCCCGACGCGCTCGATCTTTGCGCCGAACAGTGCGACGTCTACCTGATGTGGCCGGAAACCAGGGAGGAGCTTGCCAGCCGCATGAAAGCCGTCCACGAACGAGCCGAGCGTCATGGGCGGACGCTCGACTACGGCCTGCGCGTCCACATGATCGTGCGCGATACCGAGGCCGAGGCAAAGGAATATGCCCGGGAGCTGGTTTCGAAGCTGGACGACGAGCAGGGCAGGGCGATCCGCGAGCGCGCGCTCGACGCCCGATCGCTCGGCGTATCGCACCAGGCCAGGAACCGCCAGATCGCCGATGCCGAAGGCTATGTCGAGCCGCATTTGTGGACCGGTGTCGGGCGGGCGCGCTCGGGTTGCGGCGCGGCGCTGGTGGGCTCGACCGATCAGGTTCTGTCGGAAGTCGAAGCGTATATGAAGATGGGGATCCGCGCTTTCATCTTTTCCGGCTACCCGCATCTCGACGAGGCGCGTCATTTCGGCACCAAGGTGTTGCCCCAGCTCAAGACATGCTCGCTCCCGCACGCCTATGGCCGGGTGCCGGAACGGATCCCGGCGACACCACTGGGAACGGGAGAGCGCCGCTGATGGAGCATGTCGTGTGTGATCCCCGCCTTTTGCGCAACGCCTTCGGACGTTTCGCCACCGGCGTCACGGTCGTCACCACCGGCACGGCCGACGGCCCGGTCGCAATCACTGCCAACAGCTTCTCATCCGTGTCGCTCGATCCGCCGCTGGTGCTCTGGTCAATCGGCCGCCACTCGCGCCGGTTCGAAGCCTTCGCCAATTCCGCGCACTACGCCATTCACGTGTTGGCGGAAGATCAAATCGATCTGTGCTGGCGCTTTTCGAAGTCGGGGACGGACTTTGCCGATCTTGACCTGTCGTGGAGCGAGCACGGCGTGCCATTGCTGCCGCGCGCACTGGCGCGGTTCGAATGCAGCGTCGTCGACCGCTTCCCGGCTGGCGACCATATGATCCTGCTTGGATGTGTCCTTGAACTGGAGACGCAAGAGGGTTTGCCGCTGCTCTTTGCTGGCGGCAAGTCGCGCGCTCAAAAGGCCAACTGATGACCGCCGCTTCGGGCTGGTGCCGTCGACTGGCGCACCACGAGATTGCAGGCAAGTTCGACGCGACGCGGCGGCGACCCCGAATGGGCCATATCGTCGAGCAGCAGGCTAAGCGCCGCCGATCCGATCTCGCGCATAGGAATGTGCATCGCCGTCAGCGGCGGATTGCAGAAGGCAGCGAGCGGCAAGTCGTCCATACCGACCACGGACACGTCGCCAGGCACCGAGTATCCGGCCTCCTGGACGCCGGCGATGGCACCAAACGCCAAGCTGTCGCCAGCCGTCAGCACGGCGGTGAAATCGAGGCCGCGGGCCGCGATGCGCTCGCTGACGGCCCTGCTCGCAAGTTCCGGCAGCCAGTCCTGCACCTCGACCACGAAGTCGTCGAAGCCGGCAATGCCGGCCGTGATCAGCGCGTCGCGCCAACCTTCGTAGCGCCGCTCGATCGTGCGCCGGCCACGCCGCATCAGGAACAGGATGCGGCGGTGGCCGAGGCCGATCAGATGCTGCGCCGCAAGCATGGCGGCAGAGCGATTGCAGGGCGTCACGCTCGAATGGCGCATCGAGGGATCGTCGCCGTTGACGAGCACGATCGGTTTGGCGAATCCGGCTGTCAGCGTCAGCACATCGTCATCGTCCAGCGTCAGAAACAGGCAACCGGCGACGCTGTCGTCGCGCTCGGATTCACGCAGCAGCGCGATTTCGTCCTCGGGCGCCGAAACCGGCCGGGTCACCAGTTCGACGCCCAGCAACCGGGCACGCTCGTTGAGCCCGTCAAGGACATGGTAGGTGAACTGATTGCGGGCACTGTCCACCATTGCCACGCTGCTTGCGGCCAGGATGACCTTGCGGCCGGCAACCGAGGCGGGAACGGCATAGTTCATCGACTTCGCCGTTTCGATGATCTTGGCACGAAGCTCATCCCTCACGCCACCGACGCCGCTCAGCGCACGAGAGGCGGTGCTGACCGACACGCCGCAACGCGCCGCGATCTCTTCAAGTCGAATGCGGCGGCTGGGGCGGCCGCGCTTGCCCTGGATATTCATCCGCTCCGTCACCTCCGGCAAAGTCATCCGATTAATGCAAAAAATTTTCAGATTGCGCAAGAAAAATGGCTGTGAAACAGTTCCGATGAAGCGGGAGAAACGGGAGGAGTGATGCCGCTATCGGCCGAACGCCTGAATTCCGTGCTTGCCAGCCTTGTGGCCGGCATGACCGGGTTGCGTCATGACGGGCGGTTCCATGAGCCGAATCTCGACGGCACGCCGGGCGACTATGTCAGCTTCGACAGCTGGGAATGGCCGCAAGGCGTCGGGCTCTACGGGCTGGTTCGGCTGTGGGCGCAGACCGGCGACGATCGGCTGCTGCAGACGATCGAGGCCTGGTACGACCGACGCATCGCTGCCGGTCTCCCTGCGATGAACGTCAACACCACCGCGCCCCTTTTGGCGCTAAGCGAATTGTGGCGGCGCCGGCGCCAGCCGCGCTTCGAGCCGGTGCTGCGCGAATGGGCCGAGCGGGTGGCCACCGCCTTGCCGCGGACGCCCGAAGGCGGTTTCCAGCATGATGTTTCGGACCGGGTCAACGAGGACGAATTGTGGGACGACACGCTGTTCATGGTGGCGCTGTTCCTCGCATCGTATGGCCAGGCTGCCGGCCAACGTCGCTTCGTCGAAGAAGCAGAAAGGCAATTCCTGGTCCACGCCCGTTATCTCGCCGACCCGGCATCAGGGCTGTGGTTTCACGGCTGGACGTTCGCGGGACGGCACAATTTCGCCCGTGCGCGTTGGGCGAGAGGCAATGCCTGGATTACCGTCGGTATCCTCGAACTGGTGGAGTTCGCCGAAATTGCGCCTTCGGTCCGGGCCTATCTGCTCGGCGTGCTGGAGACGCAGATCAACGCCCTGCTCGAGGTGCAGGCAGGTTCGGGGGCATGGCACACTCTGCTCGACGACCCGACGTCTTACGAGGAGATTTCCGCCACGGCCGGCTTCGGCTACGGGTTGATGAAGGCCGCGCGGCTCGGCATCGGCTCGACAGAGTGCCGTGCCGCCGGCCTCCGCGCCTTGGAAGCCGTGGTGGCCAACATCGATGACAAAGGTGTGGTGGCGAACGTGTCCTATGGCACACGCATGGGCGCAGACCTGCAGTTCTATCGCGATATACCCATCCATCCGACGGGCTACGGGCAGGCGCTGGCCATTCTGTGCCTGACCGAAGGGGCGCGGCATCTGCAGGCGAACGTGGAGGCGGCATGATGCGGACGCTCTATGGCGCGTCGCCGGCCGATATTGCCGGCATGGACACGGACCGGCTGAGGGCCGAGTTCCTCGTCGACGGCTTGTTCCGGCCTGGCGCGATCGAATTCGTCTACACCCATATCGATCGCATGATCGTCGGTGGCGCGGTGCCGCTGGCCAACCCGCTAACATTCGGCAACGGGGCCGAAGTCGGCACCCCGCTCTTCTTTGACGCGCGCGAGATGGGCATCGCCAATCTCGGCGGCAATGGCGCCGTCGCGGTGGACGGCCGGCGCTTTCCCGCGGCTAACCGCGACATCGTCTATGTCGGACGCGGAGCGCGCGAGGTGACGCTGGCGAGCGACGATCCGGAGAGGCCGGCGCGCTTCTACATGAACTCGGTGCCGGCCGGCGCCGATATTGCGCACCGTCTCATCATTAGCAGCGAAGCCAAGCCGCTTGTGCTCGGCGAGGACGCTCGTGCGAACAGGCGCACGCTGCGCATGTACATCCATCCCGAAGTGGCCCCGTCCTGCCTCTTGCTGATGGGGATCACCGACCTCGCGCCGGGCAGCGTGTGGAACACGATGCCGCCGCATCTGCATGAGCGGCGCATGGAAGCTTATTGCTACTTCGACCTCGCCGAAGCCGACCGTGTAATCCATCTGATGGGCCGGCCAGACAAGACGCGCCACCTGATGGCCGCTGACGGTGACGTTGTCCTGTCGCCCGCCTGGTCTATCCATATGGGCGCCGGCACCGGCCCCTATGCTTTCGTCTGGGGCATGACCGGCGAGAACCAGGCCTACACCGATGTCGATCCAGTTGCCGTGAAGGATTTGCGATGAGCGAGGCCGCGCAAAGCGTTCGGACGGATTTTACGCTGCGCCGGCCGCTCATGGCGGGGCAGCCAATCGTCTATTGGCGGCTCGGGTCTATCGCCGAGCAACGCTACGACGTGGCCGACCAGCCCATGCAAGGCGAGATGGATCCCTTCTTCTTCCTGACCAAGCACAAGAATTTCATTCCGCATGAATATCCGTGCCGCACGCGGTTCGCGGCGGAACGACGCGGCAAGCGACCACAGGTCAGCGCCGAATTCGGCGCCGAGCGCCTCTGGCTGCCCTTCGCCTCGCCGCGCATCGACCTATCGGGCTTCTGGTTTCGGCCGACGGTGCTTGGAACCTGGGTCGAGACCACCATCGAGGTGGCCTCGAGTGGCGAGGTGATGGTGCGGCTGCGCACATGCGGCGGCGCCATACTCTTTGCCAATGGTGAGGAAGCCGGCTGGATGGCGCCCTACGGCCGCAATCTGGAAAGTGCCGAGCACTTCAAGATCGCGCTGAGGGCCGGCCGCAACGACATTCGCATATGGTTCGACGATCTCGCCGAGCGCGATGCCCGCTACTATTTCCAGCTCGATTATCTATCCGGTCCGGCTGCTTCGGTGGCACTGCCGATCGAAGTCGAGAGCGGGGTTGCCGATGCGATGGAAGCAGCCCTCGACGACATGCATTTCGAGCGTCCCGCCTATGACGGCGGCGAGGTGGCGCTCGTCACCGGCGTGGCCCTGCCGCGCGACGCGCAAGTCGAGGTCGAGATCGAGGGCGATTTCATGTCGATCGAGACGCCGGTGCGCTTCGCCTTCGATCTGCCGGCGGGCCAGACGCGGCTGCCGATCGCCGATGCCGAGCAGCTGCCGGCCGACTTTCGCCATTTCAAGGTAGCCCTGACGGTCGCAGACCATGCCGTATCGCGTGTCTTCGGCGTCGAGATATGCCACGCGCGCCGTCAGGGCGATGCGCCGGAAACGCTTACTGCGCGTATTGATGAGGCCTTGCGCGAGGTCGCCGGTCACGCCGAGGCCGACACCGTGCGCGCGCTGGCGCGCCTGGCGATCGGACAGCAGGGCGCCGAGACTGACGCCATGATCTCCGGCACGCTGCCGGCGATCGAGGATTGTCACGATTGCGCCGACTTCATCCTGGTGCCGCTGTTGTGGTGCCGCAAGGCCTATGGCGATCGGCTGGAAGTGAGCCTGCGGGAGCGCGTCGACAACGCCATCCTCGGCTATCGCTACTGGATGGACGAGCCCGGCAATGATGTGCAGTGGTACTTCTCCGAGAACCACGCGCTGCTCTTCCACACCGCCGCCTATATTGCGGGAGTGCTGTTGCCCGATTCACGGTTCGTGCGGTCGGGCCGCCTTGGCCGCGAACAGTCCGCGGTTGGAGCCGCGCGGGTACGCGCCTGGCTCGACCATTTCGAGGCATGGGAGATGGCCGAGTTCAACTCGGCGCCCTATTTCCCGATCGACCTCAAGGGCCTGTGTGCGCTCTACGCGCTGGCCCCGGACTGGGACATCGCCGAACGTGCCGGCAAGGCAATCACACGCCTGCTTGAAATCGTCGCCCGCTCGGCGCATCGCGGCATCCTCACCGGGGCGCAGGGCCGCTCCTATGAGCACACGCTGCGCGCCGCGCGTTCCCTGGAATTATCCGGCATCTGCCGCATGCTTTGGGGCAAGGGCAATTACGGCATGCGCTTTCACGCGCTGCCGCAGCTGGCACTCTGCCTGCGGGATCACGATTTGAGCGTTCCGGAGGGGTTGGCAGCAATTGCTTCCCTTACCGGCGATGCGGCGTGGGAATGGACTTTTGCGCAGGGACAAGACCGCTTCGCGCGGCTCTACCACTATAAGACGCGCGACCATGCGATGGGCAGCGCCGCTGGCTACCGCTGGAATCAATGGGGTTATCAGGAGACCGTCATTCACGCCCGGCTCGGCAAGAATCCGGATGCGCAGATCTGGATCAACCACCCCGGCGAAGTGCTGCAGTCGGGATATGGCAGACCATCATATTGGGGTGGTTCAGGCACTTTGCCCCGGCTTCACCAATACCGCGACCTCGCGATAGTCAGCTTCTCCTGCTCGGATGAACAGCCCGACTTTACACACGCCTGGTTCCCCGCAAGCGTCTTCGATGCCGTGCAAGTGGCTGGCGATCGGGCGTTCGCGCAATCTGGCGACGCCTTCGTCATGCTGAAAACGGATGTTCCGCTCACGCAGGTCGTGGCCGGCCCGACCGCCGGCAACGAGTTGCGGGCGGCGGGACGCAGGACGACATGGATCGTTCGCCTCGGTGACCGGGATGCCAATCTGCCGGCACTCGACACCTGGGCGGGCGCCTTTGCCGGCCTGTCGGTGCGGTCGGGTCCCGACGGCGAATTGATCGTCGACGACCCGGAGTACGGCACGGTGCATTTCCTCGCCGACGCAAGGATCGTGGCTGAGGGACGTACACTCGATCCGACCAACTGGACCGTGCGCGGCGAGGCGATGCGCATGAAGCACAGAGAGTAGGGAGGAAATCGGCTGCGACGCTCAAGAGGAGAGGGCGTGGCAGCTTGAACCATCGGGGCCCCGCCCTGGTAAAGGAGGAGACGAAGCATGAATAAGACCCGCACTTTGCTGGCCGCGCTATCGGTCAGCCTGCTCGCATCGACCAGCGCGTTTGCCGGCGACGTGCGCATCATGTGGTATTCGGACGGTGTCGAAGGCGATGTCATCCAGGACATCCTGAACCGCTTCATGAAGGACAATCCCGACATCCACGTCACGCTCGACAACGTCGCCTACAAGGTGATCCAGGAGCAGCTGCCCATCCAGCTCGAAGCCGGCCAGGGTCCGGACATCGCCCGCGTCACCAACATCAAGGAGCTTGCCCAGCATTGGCTCGATCTCAGGCCACTGCTGGCCGATCCGAAATATTGGGAGGACAATTTCGCCGACACGCTGGACTGGATGCGCCCCGACGGCTCCAACGCCATCCCGGGTTTCATGACCCAGCTCACGCTCACCGGCGGCTTCGCCAACAAGACGCTGTTCGAACAGGCCGGCGTGCCGCTGCCCGGCGACAAGGCGACCTGGGACGACTGGATCAAAGCCGCCGCCGAGGTGGCGAAGAGCCAGCAGCTTCCGGCTGCCTTCGCCATCGACCGTTCCGGTCACCGCATTTCGGGCCCGAATGTCTCCTTCGGAGCGAACTATATCGGCCCCGATGGCATGCCGGCGAAAGTCGACGACGGCACCAAGGCGTTCGTCGGCAAGCTGGTCGACTGGACCGCCAAGGGCCTGATGCTGAAGGATACCTGGGTGTCGGCGGCAGGCTCGACCTATCGCGCGGCCGCCGACGACTTCATCAACGCCCAGATCCCGTTCTACTATTCGGGCAGCTGGCAGGTCGCCAATCTGTCGACCAAGATCGGCGACAGTTTCGACTGGGTGGCGACCGGCTCGCCCTGCGGTACTGCAGGATGTTCGGGCGTGAAGGGCGGCGCGGCGCTGGTCGCCATCAAATACACGAAGAATCCCAAGGACGTCGCCAAGGTCATGGATTATCTGGCCCGTGAAGACGTGGTGAAGGAGTTCAGCGAGCGCACGCTGTTTCTGCCCGCGCACAAGGGCGTCGTAGACAAGGGCGGGCTGAAATGGGTCTCTGCCGACAAGAACGTCGGTCCGGCGCTCGACAAGTTCGTCAAGGCGGCGGGTGAAACCCTGCCGGCGGCCGATGCGCTGCCGCCGTGGAAGTGGGCCAACGCTTACTTCGCCGCGCTGGTGACGCGCGTCAGCCAGGTGATGGCCGGCGAGCTCAGCCTCGACGATGCCTGGGGCAGGATCGACCAGGATATCGCCGACAAGGTTGCCGAGGCGAAGTGACCGCCGCCGCGACACTGAAGGCATGGACTGGCGCCGCCCTCGCGGCGCCGGTCGTGTGGCTGGCGTCGATCCTCAACGTGCCGCTGAAGTTCTGGCAGCGCGCGACGGGCACCGGCGGCATGGCCGCGTTCTTCCTCGCCCCAAACATGGCGATCTTCGGCATTTTCGTCCTGGTGCCGATGATCATCAACTTTTTCTATTCGGCCACGTCGGGAACGGCCTACTTCCTGCAGGACCGAACCTATGTGGGGCTCGAGCAATACCGGCGCCTGCTCGATTGCGGCAACTACCTGGACACTGCCACTTGCCACGAGGACCTCTTCTGGAAGGCCGTGCACAATACGGGCCTGTTCGTCGTCGTGCAGGTGGCGCTGATGACGGTCGTGTCAATGGCGACAGCGTTGATCCTCAACCGCGAGATCGTCGGGCGCAGCTTCTGGCGGGCGGTGTTCTTCTTTCCGGTGCTGCTGTCGCCCGTCGTCACCGGCCTGATCTGGCGTTGGATCCTGCAGCGCCAGGGCCTGCTCAACCTGATCGTCCATGATCTGGGCGGCGAGCCGCACAACTGGCTGACCGACCGTTTCTGGGCTTTCACCGCCGCGGTCAGCGTTTCGGTCTGGGCCCATATGGGCTTCTATACGCTGATCTTGCTTGCCGGATTGCAGGCGATCCCGCGCGACCTTTACGAAGCGGCCGAGATGGACGGCACGAAACCGGCGCGGGTGTTCTGGCGCATCACGCTGCCGCTGCTAATGCCGAACCTGCTTGTCGTCATCGTACTGACGCTGATCCGCGCCGTGCAGATCTTCGACGAAGTCTATGTGCTGACGGGTGGAGGGCCGGGAACCTCGACCCTCTATATCACACAGTACATCTATGAGATCGGCTTCGCCTCCCTGCTGCGCAATCCGGGGCTGGCTTCGGCGGCTTCGATCCTGATGGGGTTGGTGCTGGTCGTGCTCACCTTGGTTCAACTGCAGGTCGGACGCCGGGGTGAGCGGAAAGGAGCCCGCGCATGAGCGTCGTCATGACATTCCTGACCCGCCGGCGCGGCGGTCGCGGCTGGCACTGGACGGATATCGTGAGCTGGCTGTGGCTGGTCGGCGGCGTTGTCATCATGTTCGGTCCGGCCGTCTGGCTGGTGGGTTCGTCATTCAAGACGCCCGCACAGCTCGCCGAGTTCCCGCCGACCATAATGCCTTATGTCAGCCAACAGGCGAGGGTTGAAGGCTACGAAAAGCCGCTGGCCCTCTACAGGGTCAAGCTGCCGGATGGTTCGACCAAGGTGCTGGCCGAGGTGCGGCGCATCGGCATCATGGCGCAGATGGTGGACCCGCAGGCGCCGAACGATGTCGTGAAGGTCAACATCGCCGACCGGCAGCCGGTGCGCGAAATCGGCTTCGCGACGGAGAACTACACCGAGCCCTTCATCCATTTCGACTTCCTGCGCTATCTGCGTAATTCGGTTTTTGTGACGGCAATGGCGACGCTGATCACGCTGCTCACCAATTCGATGGCCGCCTTCGCCTTGTCAAAATACAAGTTCCGCGGTCGTGATCTGACGATGCTTGTGATCGTCGGTACGCTGATGGTGCCGCTGTCGGTCATCCTGGTGCCGCTCTATTCGGTGGTGGGCGCCGTCGGGCTGCTCGATTCGCTGTGGGGCGTGATCTTGCCGACCGTGGCGACGCCAACCGGCGTCTTCCTGCTGCGCCAATATATGCTGACCATCCCCGACGAGCTGCTCGACGCGGCGCGCATGGACAACGCTTCCGAATGGCAGATCTACTGGCGCATCGTATTGCCGCTCGCAGCACCGGCGCTCGCCGTGCTGGCGATCTTCTCGGTCGTCTGGCGCTGGAACGACTTTCTGTGGCCGCTGGTGGTGCTGTCGCGCAAGGAACTCTACACACTCCAGGTCGGCCTCAACACCTATGCCGGCCAGCTAAACGTGCAGTGGCACTACATACTGGCGATGACCGTGGTGACGATGATCCCCGTCGTTCTCGTCTTCGTCTTCCTGCAGCGTTACATCACTTCCGGCATTGCCGGCACCGGGCTGAAGTGAGGATGTCATGGGACGGATAACGCTGACCAACATCGATCGGGCTTACGGCAAGATGAAGATCCTGCACGGCATCAATCTTGACGTCGGTGACGGCGAGATGCTGGTCCTCGTCGGTCCGTCGGGTTGCGGCAAGTCCACGCTGCTGCGGTTGATTGCCGGGCTCGATCGACCGACCGACGGCAAGATCGAGATCGACGGGGTCGACGTCACCAACGTTTCGGCCGCGCAGCGCGGTCTGGCGATGGTGTTCCAGTCTTACGCGCTCTATCCGCACATGAGCGTGCGCCAGAACCTCGCCTTCGGGCTTGAAAACATCCGTATGCCGAAAGCCGAGATCGACGCGCGGATCACGGAAGCGACGCGCATGTTGGAAATTGCTCCCTATCTAGACCGCCGGCCCGGTCAATTGTCGGGCGGTCAGAAGCAGCGCGTGGCGATCGGCCGTGCGGTGGTGCGCAATCCGACCGCCTTTCTGCTCGATGAACCGCTGTCCAACCTCGATGCCGAACTGCGCATCACCATGCGTGCTGAACTGGCGGGCCTGCACCGGCGGCTGGCAACCACGATGATCTACGTCACCCATGACCAGATCGAGGCGATGACGCTGGCGGACCGCATCGTGGTCATGCGCTCGGGGCGGATCGAGCAGGTCGGCCGGCCGCTCGATCTCTACAACGCGCCGGCCAACCTGTTCGTCGCCGGCTTCATCGGCGCGCCGCGGATGAACCTGCTGCCGGTAAAGGTGCGTTCGGCAAGCGCCGCCGAGGTGCGTGTCGAAGGTCCAGGCGGGCTGTCGGCCTCGGTCGCGGCCGACGGAGTCGCGCTGAAACCGGGGGACGACGCGACGCTTGGCATCCGGCCACACGACATCCAACTTTCGGATGGCAGCAAGGGATCGGTGGAAGCGCGGGTAGTGCTGGCCGAGGCGTTGGGACCGGAAACAGTGGTCCACGCCACCATTGCCGGCGACAGCAAACTGATCGCCGTTCTCAAGCAGCAGGGCGTTGAAACGCAAGGCCCGCCGATCAACCTCGCCCTGGCGTCGGAGCGTATGCATCTCTTCGATGCCGCCGGGCTGCGTGTCGCACCGCGTTAGCCGGAGGCAAGATAGCGGGTTGCTTTCATGAACCGTCGTGACTGCCGCACAGCGGACGCGTGCTGCGCGCGCTTTTCAAAATAGGTGAACGTTAAGGCACCCGAACTCTTCAAGCGGGCGCTCCCTGCGATCATTGCTGCCACGGAATGTCCAGAGTTTCGGCAATACGGAGCTCGGCGCCGGCACGTTCGCGCGCCTGAGGAATCCGGCTGAATGATAATACGACCTGTGCTGAGGTTCAGTACGAACCACCGATCAGGGCAGATGGGATGTTCGTCCGCGTGATAGCGGCGAGGCCGTGAAATCCGCGATCGTTCTGCAGTTCTGCTTTGTTGCAGAACCGCAGCTCGACGGAGACGTTCTCGTGAAACTGTACTGCGCACCATGGGCTTCCAGCCTTGCCGAACATCTCGCTCTTCGGGAGGCGGATACCTCCTTCGATAGCGAGCGCATCGACCGGGTGTCGAGGCAATCATGAGCCGAGCCAGCAAGATCGCAATCGTCATCGTTGCCCTTATGGTGATTCCAATGGCAGCTATATGGAGCTGGCAATGGTTCACGCGGGGCCGGTTCGAGGAAACGACCGATAACGCCTATCTCCGCGGAGACATTACCAGCATCGCTCCGAAGCTTGCCGGTTACGTCGTCGAAGTCGACATAGACGACAATGCCAGTGTGTCTAAGGGTGCTGTTCTGTTTCGCATCGACGACAGCGACTACAAGGCCAAGGCGGAGCAGGCGAAAGCCAACGTCGCCGCTCGGCAGGCGGAAATCGCCAACATCAAGGCGACCCGTGAACTGCAGGACGCATTGATCGCGCAGGCTGAGGCGCAGAAGCAATCTGCCGCAGCCGACCTGCAATTCGCCCGCGCCAACCTGAACCGCTACGTCACGCTGCAGAAGAACGGGACCGCAAGCGATCAGAAGCTGCAGGATGCGCAGGCCGGCCATGACAAGGCAAAGGCATCGCTGGACGGCACAGAGGCCAATCTGCTGGCTCAAAAGTTGAAGCTCGGTGTTCTGGATGCACAATTGTCCGGTGCGCAGGCAGCCCTGTCGCAGGCACAGGCAGCGCTCGACCTGGCGATGCTTGACCTGGCCAACACCGTCGTGCGGGCCCCGGTCGACGGCATCGTCGGCAATCGCCAGATCCGTGTCGGCCGCTATGTCAACCCAGGGACAGCAGCCCTGGACATCGTTCCGGTTAACGATGTCTGGATCGTCGCCAATTTCAAGGAAACACAGCTGAAGCAGGTTGAGATCGGCCAACGCGTCCGCGTCATGGTTGACGAATATCCAGATCTGCAAATCGACGGCCTTGTCGACAGCTTCGCTCCCGGCAGTGGCGCGGCATTCAGCCTGCTGCCGCCGGACAATGCCACCGGAAACTTCATCCGCGTCGTCCAACGCGTGCCGGTCAAGATCAGGATGACGCGCAATCCGTTGCCCGGCCGCCTGGTTCCGGGACTCTCGGCTCGTGTTGCCATCACCGTCGGCACCAGGGATGCTCCGGCAGTAGCGCAGGAAATGCAGACAGGCGGGACCGCGGACGGGCGCTCAGCACAATGATGCACCTCGCCGAAACGGCGGCTGTGCAGCGCCATCCCGGCACCCTGCGCGCTTGCTTGATAGCAACCGGCGTCGTGCTTGCCGCCTTCATGGACGCGGTCGCATCCACCGCACTGTCCATCGGCCGGATCGACATGCTCGGCGACACCTACGCAACGTTGGACGAACTGGCGATGATCGACGTTGTTTTCATCGCGGCCAAGCTGACGGCGTTCCTTGTCGCTCCGCTTCTTGTGACGGCAGCCAGGCCGACCGCCTGCTTGCGCGCGGGGGTTGTCGCCCTTCTGCTGGCATCCGCGACCTTGACGTTGTCGGTGGACCTCACCTGGATTTGCATCTGCCGCATTGTCCAAGGACTGGCCGGCGGCACAGTTCTCGTCGCCGGCCAGACACTACTGTTCTTTCGCTTCCCGCACCGGCATCAGCCCGTCGTTCAGGCGGTTTTTGCCGTAGGCGCCGTCATGGCTCCGACGACCGTCACGCCGGCCCTGCAGGGCTGGCTTGTCGATCATCTGACCTGGGAGTGGATATTCCTGAGCATCAGTCCGCTCGGCATCGTCTCCCTTCTCCTTCTGGCGGCGGACGGCGATCAGACCTTTTGGCGGAAAACCAGGTTTCCTGCCGTCGGGATATTGTTGCTCGGCATCAGCGCCGCGCTTTTGACCTACGTCCTGCTGCAAGGCAGCAGGTTCAACTGGTTCGACGACACCGACATCACCTTCCTTGCCGCAACCGGTGTGACGGCCGCCGGCCTTCTGGCCGTCTGGGAGACCCGCTTTCGTTCAGAAGGCTCACTGCTGGCCATCTCGCCCCTTGGCAATCCGGACTTTCGCTTCGGCCTGCTCGTCAGCTTCGTCGCCGGCTCTGCTCTTTCAAGCAGCGCCTATCTCATTCCGGCTTTTGCCCTCAACGTGCTCGATTTTACCGCCACGGGCGCAGGAGTGCTTCTGCTGCCCAGCGGAGCCATGCTCGCGCTTGGACTTCTGTTGTCCGGCTTCGTCATCCAAAGGACCGGGATGCGCCCGATCACGCTTGCGCCATTTGGCATTCTGCTCTTCGCAGGCGCCATGTGGATGCTGTCCGCTTCGACGAGCGGTAGCGGATCACCGGATCTGACCCTTGCTCTGCTGCTGCGAGGATTCGGCCTCGGCCTTCTGTTCGTGGCACTGACGCTGGTTACACTGCAGGGCCTTGCCGCCAATGCGCTGCCGTTCGGCATCGGGCTGTTCAACTTCGGCAAGCAGGTGGGCGGTCTGACCGGCACAGCCCTCTTGCAAACGTATGTTGATCACCAGAATGCCCACAATCGGACGATACTGGCGTCCCACCTCGTCAATGGCGATCCAGCCGTAGACCAGCGCTTGAGAGCCACTGCGAACGCTCTGGCGAACAGTGTCGACGGCACTGCGGCGACCAAGGCCGCCCTGCCGCTGCTGCAGCGCGCGCTTGAGAAGCAGGTCGCCACGATCTCGTTCGACGAAGCTTTCTTCGCGCTCGTCCTGCTGTTCGCGGTCGCTGCTCCCTGTCTCATTGTCGCCAAACAATTGCTCGGCCGCCAAGCCGCTCCGCAGAACTAAACCGCGTCCAGGTTCTATACTTTGGAACAGATGTATTGGACGGGAGAGGTTTCCAGATTACCCCAAGAGCCGTGTTAACCGGACGAGACAGGGATGACGAATGCAGAGGTTTTTCCGGTTTCACTCTGGAGCCGACGAAGAGGCAGCCGAGCGTCTTACCTGTCCGGCTCGTATTCCCAGTGGTAGGTCTTGATGCATCGATCCGCGTCGCTCCTCGCGCGAGGCGATCGTTAGGGCCCCTGTAGCAGCGATATCTGCGCGCAATGCATGGATTTCCATGAGATGCAGCCGAGGCATGGCGGGCCTAGATTTAGGCGGTGAGTTCGCCTGTCCAGATATTGAAAACAAGTGCTATATCAGGCGCTGACCGTCCCCAGGCTTTTTTGTCCGACAGGAGAAGCCAATGACAGCAGCGTCCAACTCACTTGGCGAAATCGACCCCGAAGCAACGCTCGCGCTGCAAATCATCGAGAGCATGCCCGGCCATGCGTGGGCAGCCGATGCCGCCGGAAGGTTCACCTATGTCAGCCCAAACACCCTGGCGTTCCTCGGCAACACGCATGAGGATCTCAACACTTCCGAAGACGACGATGAGTTCGGCTGGCGTCGAGCCGTCCATCCCGACGATTATGATCCTGTAGCCGCCAGATGGCGGCATTGCCTCGAAACCGGCGATCCCTATGATACCGAGCATCGTCTACGGCGCGCCGATGGCGTCTATCGCTGGTTTCGAAGCTCAGGACGACCATTTCGCGATAGCCAGGGGCGCATCGTTCAATGGTACGGCACGACAATAGACATTGAGGACCAGAAGCGGGCCGAGTCAGCATTGCGTGACCGCGAGCGGGAACTCTCGCAACTGGTGGACATGGTCCCGAGTCACATCTGGCGGCTCGATCCCGACGGCGAGCCGATCTTCTTCAATGGGCGCATGGTTGACTTTGTCAGCCTCGACGTAGCGGATCTGGACCGACCGGGCATAAGCCGGCTGGCGGCGATGATACAGGCCGCCGTTCATCCGGACGACGCGGCAGCGTTCGGCGATGCACTCCATGGTTGCTTCGCTACCGGTGCGAGCTTCGCCATGCGCTATCGCCTGCGCCGTGCCGATGGCGTCTATCGCTGGATGTCGAGCCGGGCGGAGCCGATGCGCGATGACGCCGGCCGCATCGTCCAGTGGTACGGCCTCTGTCACGACATAGACGATCAGATGCACGCCGAAGCGGCGTTGCGGCAGAGCGAGCAGCAACTTCAGCACATGATCGACGCCGTGCCGGTCCGCATCTGGAGCGTGATGCCGACCGGCGGGCCGGTCTACTTCAACAAGCGATACCAGGACCATTTCCGCTCCGTTATCGCGAACTTTGATGCGCTCGGCGAGCCGGGCATCGAAACGTTGCTGCACAAGGTGATTCATCCCGAAGATGCACCCGAGGTGCAGCGCACGTTGCTGAGGTGTTTCGAAACTGGCGGCGGCTCCGCGATGCGGTTTCGCTGGCGCGAAAAAGACGGCACCTATCGCTGGGCTGAGTGCAGGGTCGAGCCGCGGCGCGATGACGACGGAACGGTCGTGCAGTGGTACGGGGTTTCTCTCGACATCGACGATGAGGTGCGCGCGCAAGCGGCGTTGCGCAAAAGCGAGCGGCGCCTTCAGCAGCTTATCGACACCGTGCCCGCTTTGATCTGGAGCACGACACGGGAAGGGACGCCTTCCTACGTCAACAAGCGGTTCACCGATGTAACCGGGGCCACGCTCCATGACATCACCGCCCCAGACGGATCGCCGTCGCTGAGCGTGATCCATCCAGACGATATCGACACCGCACGGCAGGCGATCCGCCATTCATTCGCAACGGGCGTGCCTTACGTTCAGAGATATCGCCAGAGGCGGGCCGACGGCGGCTATCGCTGGACCGAGACTCGCGCCGAGCCGCTGCGCGACGAAGATGGCAGCATTCTCCAATGGTACGGCGTGAGCGTCGACATCCATGACCTGGTGACCACGCAAGCCGCGTTGCACGACCGGGAACGAGAGCTCTCGCAACTCGTCAACATGGTTCCGAGCTACCTCTGGCGGCTGTCTCCCAACGGTGAGCCGACCTTCTTCAACAAGCGCCTGATAGATTTTCTCGGCCTGGACATAGCGGACGCGGAAAAGCCGGACACGAGCCGGTTGGCGGCCTTCATTGCCATCGTCGTCCACCCCGACGATGCAGCCAGCCTGAGGGAAGCACTCGACAGCTGCTTTGCCACCGGCGAGCGCTTCTTCATGAAGTATCGCCTGCGCCGTGCCGATGGCGCTTATCGCTGGATGGAGGGCCGCGCGGAGCCGCTGCGGGACCAGGGTGGACGCATCGTCCAATGGTACGGCCTTACGCACGACATCGACGATCAGCTGCGCGTCGAAGAAGCGCTGCGCGAGAGAGAACGCGCGCTCTGGCAGCTCGTTGAAACGCTGCCGGCAATGATCGATTGCGCCGCGCCGAACGGCGAACCGATATATCGCAGCCAGCAGCTCCGAGAATTTCTCGGATACAATCTTGAGGAGTTGGACGAAGCGGGAAAGTCCCGGCTGGCCGGCACACTCGACGCCGGTGTTCATCCCGACGACCTGACAGGTGTCAAAGAGAGATATGCCCATTGTCTGTCCACAGGCGAGCCGTATGCGCGACGGCACCGTCTGCGGCGCTTCGATGGTGAATATCGCTGGGTCGAGACGCGCGCCGCGCCGATGCGCAACGCTGAAGGCGCCATCGTGCAGTGGAACGTTATCTGCCTCGACATCGAAAATGAGGTGCGGACACAAGAGGAGCTTCGGCTGGCACAAGAGAGACTTGCGCGTGCGAGCCAGGCGGCGAGCCTTGCCGAACTCTCCGCATCCATCGCTCATGAGGTGAACCAGCCGCTGGCCGCCATCGTCGCCAACTCCAGCGCATGCCACCGTTGGCTGTCCGCCGAGCCCCCGAACGTCGAGCGCGCGAAGATCACGGCCGAGCGCATCAGCCGCGACGCCAACTCGGCGGCGGAGGTCGTCGGCCGCATCCGTGCCCTGTTCAGACCTTCGCTTGAAATGAGAACCAGCACGCCGATCCCTAGCGTCGTTGCCGAAGCACGTGACCTTATGGCCGAGGAGGCCATGCGGCGTCGCGTTCGCATGGACATCGACGTCGAAAGCAACCTTCCGCTGGTTGCGTTCGATCGCGTCCAGATCCAGCAGGTCCTGGTCAACCTCATTCGCAACGGCATGGAGGCAATGGACACCACCGCGGGCGACAAGGTTCTCGGGATGCGCGTGCGCCGGATAGAGGACACGATCCAGACCGAGGTCAGCGACCGCGGCCCGGGTATCGAACGTCTCAACAAGATATTCGAGCCGTTCTTTACAACGAAAGGGAACGGGATGGGCATGGGGCTCGCGATCTCCCGTTCGATCGTCGAGTCTCACGGCGGACGCCTTTGGGCGGAGAATAACGTGCCGCGTGGGGCGACATTCATCTTCACCCTTCCGATTGAAGCGAAAGCTGCGCAATAACGGGCGGCGCTCAGTAAGCGCTTGGTTTTTTCGGCTCTCGGTGAAGGGCCGCCGCCGCCCCGTGCAATGCATGGATTTCCATGAGGTGCGGTTGGGGCGTGGCGGGATTAGGGTGGCGACGTGAGTCCGTCAGCCCAGTCCAGCTATCAAGAGCAAGTGCTACAAGAAGCGCCGACAATCTCCAGAGTTTGTTTGTCCGTCAGGGGCACCCGATGACGACAGCGCCCAACTCACTTGGCGAGACCGATTCCAACGCAACGCTCGCGTTAACGCATGACTTGGACCGATCCGGACCGGGAAGTGGCCGACCTTTCGCGACGATTGAATCGGGCGTGATTGACGGCAACATGATCAGCGATCTTGAAAGAGGCAGGTTGTCGCGCGTCTGGTCGCACCGTCCCCAACTCTTGCACCTGGGGCTTTTTATTACGGCCTATGTCCTGGGCTGCGGATTCGCCCAGTCGCTCGCAATCATATCTGGAACCGGGATTTCCATTTGGCCTCCGAGCGGGCTGTTCATCGCTACGCTTGTCTTCGCCTCCAGGTATAGCTGGCCGTGGTGGGTGCTGGGGGCCTGTCTGGCCGAACTGTTCGGCAACTTGTTGTGGTTCCACACTCCGCTGCCCCCGGCCTTCCTGATCTTTGCCGGCAACGCTCTTGAAGCGGTGGCCGGCGCATGGCTTGTGAACCAGACCTGCAAGCGCCCAGTTCGGCTGGAAACGTTGCGGGACGTTCTTGCTTTCATCGTACTGGCCGCTGGAATTGCGCCAGTCGCAAGCGCGACGGTGGGGAGTGCGGCGCTTGCGTGGTTTGGCATACAATCGCAAACCTTTGCGACGGCTTGGCCGCTGTGGTGGATCGGAGACGCGACGGGAGTCCTGATCGTAGCACCACTGGCGCTGGTCGTGTTCCAGAACTGGCGCGGTAAGGCGCAGCTCTCGGCAGCGCGGTGGATGGAAGCTTGCGTCCTGGGGCTGATCTTTCTTGGTATCGCCGCCCTTTCCTTGAGCAGCTATCTGCCCTTCGCCTACATCATCATGCCGCCTCTTCTTTGGGCCGCGGTGCGCTTTGAGTTCAGAGGCGCCGCCGTAGCATTGACCGTCCTCGCTCTGATCACGGCGGTATTCACGATATCCGGCGCCAGCCAATTTGCCGGCGATCCCGAGTCCCAGAAGCACAACCAGATCATGCTGCAGCTTTTTCTGGCCATCTCGGCATTTTCGGCGCTCGTCGTGGCCGCCATATCCCGGCAGCATCAGGCGGCGGTGCTCACTTTGCGCGAAAGCCTGGAGGCATTGCGCGACCGGGAGCGGGAGCTCTCGCAGCTTGTCGACATGGTTCCGAGCCACGTTTGGCGCCTGACGCCGGACGGCGAGCCGACCTTTTTCAACAAGCGAATGGTCGACTTTCTCGGCCTTGACGTAACGGATTTGGACAAACAGGGCATCAGCCGGCTGGCGGCGATGATAGCGGCCACCGTCCATCCGGACGACACAGCAGCATTCGGCGATGCGCTCAGTCACTGCCTCGCCACCGGTGAGCGCTTCTCCATGAGGTATCGCTTGCGCCGCGCCGATTGCGTCTATCACTGGATGTCGAGCCGGGCGGAGCCGATGCGCGATCAGACTGGCCGCATCGTCCAGTGGTACGGCCTCTGTCACGACATAGACGATCAGATGCAAGCCGAAGAAGCCCTGCGGCGGAGCGAATTGCAGCTTCAGCAGATGATCGACGCGGTGCCGGTCCGCATCTGGAGCGCGGTGCCGACTGGCGGGCCGGTCTACTTCAACAAGCGATACCAGGACCATTTCCGCTCCGTGATCGCCAATTTCGAAACTCTCGGAGAGCCGCGCATCGAAGAATTGCTGCAAGAACTGGTTCATCCCGAAGATGCTCCCGAGGTGCTGCGCACGTTGCTGACCTGTTTCGAAACAGGCGGCGGTTCCGCGATGCGGTTTCGTTGGCGCGAAACAGATGGCTATCGCTGGGCGGAGTGCAGGGTCGAGCCGCGGCGTGATGAAGACGGGGCGGTTGTGCAATGGTACGGGGTTTCCCTCGACATCGACGAAGAGGTGCGCGCGCAGGAAGCGCTGCGACAAGCCTCCGACAAACTCGCGCAAGCCACTCAGGCTGCAAGTCTCGCCGAGCTTTCCGCCTCGATCGCGCACGAGGTGAATCAGCCGTTGGCCGCGATCGTCGCCAATTCCCATGCATGTCACCGTTGGCTGAGTGCCGTCCCGCCGAACGTCGAACGCGCGAAGATTACGGCCGAGCGCATTATCCGGGACGCCAATTCGGCGGCGGACGTCGTCGGCCGCATCCGCGCGCTGTTCAAGCAATCCACCGAGACGAGGACCAATGCGACGCTCAGCAGTGTCATCGCAGAGGCACGCGACCTCGTGGCCGAGGAAGCGATGCGGCGGGGCGTTCGCATCGGCGTAGATGTCGGAAGCGACATTCCGCTAGTCGCGTTCGATCGCGTCCAAATCCAGCAGGTTCTGGTCAATCTCATCCGCAACGGCATGGAGGCGATGGACTCTGTTGCGGACGACGGAGTTATCAAAATCCGCGTGCGCCATATCGGGGATGTTGTCCAGACCGAAGTCAGCGATCGCGGCCGGGGCGTCGAGTTTCCCGACCGGATATTCGAACCGTTCTTTACCACGAAAGAGCAAGGGATGGGCATGGGACTGGCGATCTGCCGTTCGATCATCGAGTCGCACAGCGGGCGTTTATGGGTCGAGAAGAACGAACCGCGCGGAGCGACGTTTATCTTCACGTTGCCGATTGAAGCGAAAGCAGCGTCATGACGACGGACGGCCAAATTGTCTTCATCGTAGATGACGATGAACGCATCCGGGAGGCGCTCAGTGAGCTTCTGGCCGCGCACGACATGCGTGCCGTAGCGTTCGGATCGGCGGGCGATTATATCCGCGCTGACAAGCCGGACGTCCCTGCCTGCCTCATCCTCGATATCGAGTTGCCGGATATTAACGGCCTCGATCTGCAGCGGCAGATTGCCGAGGGCGATCATCCGCCGATCGTTTTCCTGACAGGACATGGCGATATCCCGTCCTCCGTGCGTGCGATCAAGCACGGTGCCGTAGATTTCCTGACTAAGCCCTTCAGCGATGCAGACCTCATGGCCGCAATCCATGCAGCGATTGCCCAGGATCGGGCACAGCGATCGGAGCGCGCTGAGCTGGGCGTGTTGAAGCAACGTTATCTCGAGCTGACGCCGCGCGAACGGGAGGTGCTGCCGCTGGTGGTCAGCGGCTTGCTCAACAAGCAGGCCGCCGCTGAACTGGGGATCAGCGAAGTTACGCTGGAAATTCATAGAAGGAACGTCATGCAGAAGATGGTCGCGGCGTCGCTCGCCGACCTCGTTCGCATCGCCGAGCGATTGGGAATACCGATCACGCACTCGCGCCGGGCAGGGGGGAGCTGAGCGTGAGCAAGCGGAGGCCTGTCGTGGCGATTGTCGACGATGACCCAAGACTGCTCGAGTCGCTGGAGGACCTCTTGGAGTCCGCCGGCTATGTGGCACGCAGCTTCTCGTCGGCGGGGGCATTGCTGGTCAGCGGCCTGTCTGGATTGGACATGCTTATCACCGACATCGGGATGCCCGGCATGGACGGCTTTGAACTTCGTGACCTGGTCAAGAAGGCGCGTCCGGACCTGCCTGTGTTCCTGATCACCGGCCGCCACGAGATAGTGGATCAGCACCGCGCCAAGGGCATTGGCGGGCTTTTTCGCAAGCCATTCGATGGCCAGGCACTGCTTGCGGCGATCGGCGACGCTTTACGCAACCCAGAAACGGAGGCTAAACATGAGAGTTGACCAATTGCCCTTACGGAGATCGACGCCGTCATCACAGCAGCGAAGGGTTGAAGCCGAGCAGCCGCTGGTCATTATTGTCGATGATGATGCCTCTGTCCGGGAGGCGCTGTCTGAATTGATCCTGTCGGCGGGTTTCCTGCCGGTGTGCTTTACCTCGACCCGTGAATTGCTTGACGCCGACGTGTTGGAGAGCCCCGGCTGCTTGATCCTCGACGTGCGCATGCCAGGGACGAGCGGTCTCGATCTGCAGCACCATCTTGCGAAAAACGGCAACCCCAAACCCATCATCTTCCTGACCGGGCATGGCGACATCCCGATGACTGTCCAGGCGATGAAGGCCGGCGCCGTGGACTTTCTCACCAAGCCGGTGCGCGATCAGACGCTGCTTGACGCCGTGATCGCGGGCATTGCGGTGGACGCCAAGCGGCGGGCGGATGCGGTGATCGTCAAGCGCAACATCGAGCGCGTCGAGACGCTAACGCCGCGCGAGCGCGAGGTTCTGCGTGAAGTGGCGCGCGGGCGCCTCAACAAGCAGGTCGCCTTCGACCTCGGCATCAGTGAAGTGACGGTCAAGCTTCACCGCGGCAATGTCATGCGCAAAATGGAAGCCGCTTCCATCGGTGAGCTGATCCGGGCGTGGGAAACGCTGCCCGCGCCGATGCGCGAGGTCTAGAATTGGCACAAGCCGATCCATGCCCCATCCAATAGGATCGCCCAGCGCGCCCGGCTGTTTCAGGCTGTGGGAAATTGTTTCTTCAGCGCGCACCAGCCTTCCTGCCCGTCGGCACGCTCGTGCTGCTGCAGGTAGTCCTGATGTACATCAGGTGGTCCTATTGGTGTGTCGGGGCAAGGCCCGTGCCAACATCGCTACCACTGGGCGGCGCTCTTTTGCGGTGCCAGTCCCACCGATAACTCGCAACATTTCATGCAACAGCAACTGACGCCGGCCATGCCGCGTCGGTCCCCGCGCCGCTACCAAGCCTAAATTGACGTGTGTCTATAAGAGCTTGCCTTAGCCCGGCCCTATCCTCGGCGTGCCTGCCCTGCACCTTGGCATCGTATGACAGATGCTTCCGTCGAATAGGTTCGCGGCCCGGATCGATGCATCCTGTTCCTCGCAAGCCATCACGACCGTCGGGTTTCGAGCGCTCCTCGCTCGCTCCTCCCCGAACGCGACCGCACAGGCCGACTCGACGGTCGTGATGGTGAGCAGGATGTTCAAAGCACATGGATGGACATGATGAACAAAGACGGACTTTTCTCCGTCGGCGGATCTCGCCGCGATGTCTTGTTGGCGGGCCTGATCGCCACCGCTGCCGCCGGACTGCCCCGCGCTGCTTCGGCCGCGAGCCGAAAACAAAACCTTTCCTCTTCGCCCTCAATCAAAGGAACCAAGACGATGAGCACCATCATGACCAAGGACGGCACCGAAATCTACTACAAGGATTGGGGCAAGGGTCCTGTCGTCACGTTCTCGCACGGATGGCCGCTGAATTCCGACGCCTGGGACGGCCAGATGCTCTTTCTTGCCCATAACGGCTTTCGCGTCGTTGCGCATGACCGGCGCGGCCATGGCCGATCGAGCCAGGCCACGTCCGGCAACGACATGAACGGCTATGCGGACGATCTTGCAGCCGTGATCGAGGCGCTGGATCTCCGGGACGCCACGCTGGTCGGCCATTCCACCGGAGGAGGCGAGGTTGCTCGCTATATCGGACGGCACGGGACGAAGCGGGTGGCCAAGGCTGTTCTTATCGCCGCTGTTCCGCCGATCATGGTGAAGACGCCGGCCAATCCGGAAGGCCTGCCGATCGACGTATTCGACGGCATAAGGGCTGGCCTCGTCAAGGATCGTTCGCAGTACTACCGGGACCTCGCACCGTTGTTTTACGGCGCGAACAGGCCAGGCGCCAAGGTTTCCCAGGGGATTCTGGATCAGTTCTGGCTCTGGAGCATGCAGGCGGGTCTCGTGAACGCGTACGAAAGCGTCAAGGCGTTCTCCGAGACCGATTTTACCGAGGACCTCAAGAAGTTCGACATACCAACCCTGGTCCTGCATGGCGAGGACGATCAGATCGTCCCCGTCAAGGACTCGGCAGTCAAGTCGGCCCGATTGATCAAAGGCGCAAAGGACGTCTATTACCCCGGCGCGCCCCACGGGATCACGGCCACGCACCAGGATCAGGTCAATGCTGACCTGCTCGCCTTCATCAAAGGATAGCACGCCCTCAGTCACGACCGCACGTTCTCCGCAATTTCCTGGAGCCGCCGATGACCACCTTTGGCAGTATTTCGCGCGCCCTGAATCGCATTTCAGGTGGCGCGCCAGGTCAAACCTTGTGCGCTCGCATAGCCGAGCGGTGGCCTGAATGCTGGTTCTGCCGGCTCATGCCCCGGATTGTGGAACCGAACCACTGCGCCATCGAGCTGGAGCGCTGGCAAAGGCGCGAAACATATGCTGCGCCACGGCTGCCATTCGGGCAACTGCGCCTGTGCAGCGCGGAGGCGATCGCCGGCGTTCGACACTACGTCGCGCTGTCAGGGGTCGTCGCCGCGCGCTTGTTCTGCCTTGAAGGCCAAAGCGCTCTCGAAGACATCAAACTGGCTAAGCGCCGGGAGTTTATCAATCGGTAGCCGTTTGCGATTGCAGCTCATTTTGGCGGTCTCAATTCGGCGTGAAATTTTCTTGGCAGCAGTTGCGACTATCTCAGCTGCAACGGCACAATTTTTCGAAGGCAGGAACGACATGGGCGCACTCTCGGGCAAGATCGCGGTGGTCACCGGCGGAAACAGCGGGATCGGACTATCCGCTGCAAAAATCTTTGCGGCCGAGGGCGCACAAGTCGTCATTACCGGCCGCCGGCGGCAGGCGGTCGAGGAAGCGGTCGCACAGATCGGGGCAGGCGCGCTGGGCATTCAGGGAAATGTGGCCGACGTGGCGCACCATGATGAGGTCGCGCAGCAGATCCTCCAGAGGTTCGGGACGCTCGACATCTATATGGCGAACGCCGGCATAAACACCATCACGCACTCGGCCGACGTCTCCCAGGCAGAATATGATGCGCAATTTGCCGTCAACACGCGAGGCGTCTTCTTCGGCGTCCAGAAGCTGATTCCGATCATGCGGAACGGCGGCGCAATCATCCTCACAGGCTCGCTGGCCAGCGAGAAGGTTCTGGACGGTCATGCTGTTTACGCGGGCTCGAAGGCGGCAATAAATGCCTTTGCGCGCGCTTGGGCGATCGAACTGAAGTCTCGCGGCATCCGGGTCAACGTGCTCAGCCCAGGTCCGGTGGATACGGCTATTCTCGATAAGCTAGGCATACCGTTTGAGCAGCGCGGGCTGTTTGAAAAGGCGATGGCGGAGGCAATACCCCTTGGCCGGATGGGGCAGCCGGACGAGCTGGCAAAAGCCGCCCTGTTCCTTGCCTCGGACGCGAGCAGTTTCGTCACGGGCATCAATCTGCGGGTCGACGGCGGGATGGCAGTGCTCTGAGCCATGACTGCGATGTCGTCGCGCCAATAGACTGCCGAATAACGCCTGAGCAATCGGTCTTCCTCACGACGATTTTCCGGGAAGCTGCCGCACGAATCCCGCCAAATAGGTCGGAGGCAAGACGTTTCGTCGACCTGGTGCAAATTGAGCGACGTAAGCGGCAAGTCGCATTGCAGGGATCGATGCGCAAGAGGGAAGTCGGCTCGCCGATACGACGGAAGGACCGAGGTCACGCCCCGGTCCTTCAATTTTCTGTAGGTCGGGATCAGTGACCCCAGATGCCCTGGCCATATTCATCGTTGGGAACAGTCGGCTTGCGTACGGTTTTCGGCACCCCGATATCGTTGTTCATTTTTTTGATTGAGGATGTATACGTGTTGTTAGACGCAGTCGCAGGCTGCTGGGCTCCGCTTGATCCATAGTGGTCGCTTCCGGCAATGGCGCTTCCTGCTGTAATAACAAGCGCGGCGACAGCAAGGACTGTCATTTTCATTTTGGTAACTCCATTGGTACATTCACCCATGCAAATATAAATGCCGTGACGCAGCGACACGATCAGACGGTCCGGCTGTTTGACCCATACCAAGGCGTTGGGCGATGCAGGCCGAAGGCCAGGGACTATGTCATTGGCGAGAGGAGGCTTTTGCTGCCGGGCCGAGCATTGTCAGGCGGAAATCGTGTTCGATCCGGCCGGCTTACCAGCACTCGACCTATCGGCCGCGCCAGCAGCGGCGTCCTGCAAACAAAGCTCTCGGGCCGCGCGCCCTCAGTGTCTGTTCCTGCGACTGCCGACAATGCACACCCGGCATAGATACCTCAATCATGCTGCAGGGCACCTGATCTCCCTGGTGACCTACCCTGCACCTTGGCATTGTATGACAGACCCTTCCGCACAATAGGTTGGCGGGCCGCGTCGGCGCATTCTCCTGAGCATTGGTCACCACAGGCCACACGGGAGAAAGCAAATGCGAAACATAACTCGAGTCCTGGCGCTCACAGCGGCGCTTGCCGCGTCGGGCGGCGGGATGGCGCAGGGGGCGAATTCTCAGCCCAAGCCGACGATCGTACTGGTGCACGGCGCCTTTGCGGAATCGTCGAGCTGGGACGCAGTCATCACCAAGCTCAGCAAAGACGGTTATGTAGCGATAGCCGCAGCTAATCCGCTCCGCGGCGTTGCCAGCGATGCGAAAGCAGTCTCAGCCATCGTCCGGTCGGTTTCCGGGCCGGTCGTGCTGGTGGGGCATTCCTACGGCGGGCCTGTCATCACCGAGGCTGCCAATGGCAATCCCAATGTGAAGGCCTTGGTCTACGTGGCGGGTTTCGCGCCGGATACCGGCGAATCGAGCCTTACGTTGTCCAGCATGTTTCCCGGCAGCACCTTGGGGAGCGCGCTTGCTCCAGTCGCGTTGCCGGACGGCGGACAAGACCTCTTCATCGAGCCGGCCAAGTTCCGCGCCCAGTTCGCCGCCGACGTTCCGCAAGAGCAGACTTTGCTGATGGCTGCCACTCAACGCCCTGTTGCGCAGACGGCTCTGGCTGAAGCCTCGGGCGTCGCCTCATGGAAGACGCTGCCGTCCTACATGATCTACGGCTCCGATGACCGCAACATCCCGGCAGCCGTCATGAGCTTCATGGCCAAGCGTGCGCACGCGGTAAAGACCGTCGCCATCGAGGGTGCGTCGCACGCGCTCATGGTCTCGCATCCCGACGAGGTCACGTCACTCATCGAGGACGCTGCTGCATCGGTCAGTCAGTAGCGGGCCGGAAACGCCAGCATCCGATCGAGCAACGAAAATAAACACGCAACACCAGGAGACTAGACATGAAGATCGTCGTCATCGGCGGAACCGGGCTGATCGGTTCAAAGACCGTGGAGAGACTGCGAAACAAAGGACACGACGTGCTTGCGGCGTCGCCGAATTCGGGCGTCAACACCGTTACGGGAGAGGGTCTGGCGGCCGCGCTTGCCGGTGCGCAGGTCGTCGTCGACCTCGCGAACTCGCCGTCGTTCGAGGAAAAGGCTGCCCTGGAGTTCTTCGAGGCATCCGGGCGTAATCTTTTTGCGGCCGAAACGGCCGCCGGCGTCCGTCATCACGTGGCGCTGTCGGTCGTCGGTACCGACCGGCTGCAGGGCATGGGCTATTTCCGCGGCAAGTTGCTTCAGGAAAAGCTGATCAGGGAGTCCGGAATTCCGTACACAATCGTTCACGCCACTCAGTTCTTCGAATTCACCGCCGCCATCGCAAACACGGGCGCCGTCGGAGATACCATTCATATGTCGCCGGCCTACTTCCAACCCATGGCGGCTGATAATGTTGCCGATGCCATGGCGGACGTCGCGCTTACCGCCCCGTTGAACGGCATGATCGAAATTGCCGGCCCGGAGCGTGTTCGCATGAGCGAACTTGTCGAGCGCTTCCTGAAGGCCACCAACGACCCGCGCAAAGTCGTCCCGGATCCCGGCGCGCTCTACTACGGCCAAGTGGCAATCGACGATCGAACGCTTGTGCCCGGCGAGAATGCGCGCATCGGCGCCGTGCGTTTCGATGATTGGCTCAGCCGATACACGCCACCGAAGTAAGCAATCATCGGATAGGCCCACCATTCGCATTACAACAAATAGGCCCACCATTCGCATTACAACAAGGAGACCAGACATGATCAAAACACTTCTCTGCGCCGCGCTCACCGCCGCTTCCGTGACCGCAGCAATGGCCAAAGACGTGGACAGTGTGAAGCTTGTCTACGACCAGGCCCTTCCAAACGTGCCCGGCAAGAGCATGAAAGCCGTGCTCGTCGAGTACGCGCCGGGGGGCACGTCGCCGGCCCATACCCATCCCAAATCCGCGTTCATCTATGCCACGGTCCTTGAGGGGGCGATCCGAAGCCAGGTCAACGATGGACCGGTGAAGACTTATCGCGCCGGCGAGAGTTTCTCGGAATTCCCGGGCGACCGTCATGCCGTCAGCGAAAACGCCAGCAAGACGGAAGGCGCTCGCCTGCTTGCTATTTTCGTCGTCGACACCAGCGAGACGGAACTGACGACGAACGCGAAATGAAATCGTAGCCCCTGGGACCATCGGGGCGTATGCGAAGGGACGGTCAGTGACATGAATTCGATCGCCAGCCGCACACTTGCGGGGATTTCGGTCCCCGATACACCGCTTGTTGGCCGAGCGATCGAACATGCCCGCCAGCGATGTGAACCCTACTTGTTCAACCACGTGGTCCGATCCTGGCTTTTCGCGGCCCGGATCGGACAGATTCAGAATATCCGGCACGACGCGGAGGTTGTTGCCGTTGCAACCCTGTTGCATGATATCACGCTCAATGAGGACTTCGCCGGGCCGCGCCGGTTCGAAGTGGAAGGCGCCGATCTTGCCCGCACCTTCGTTCGGGAAGGCGGCTTCGACGAGCGGCGCGCCCAATTGATCTGGGACAGCGTTGCCCTCAACTCGACACCGTCGATCGGCCTCTACAAGGAGGCTGAGGTGGCGCTTTGCACAGCCGGCATCTGCCTGGATGTCGTCGGCTTGCAATACAGCCTCGTTTCGTCAGCCGAGTTTGCAAAGATCATCGGTGAGTTTCCACGCCTCCAAATGAAGCGACGGATGACCCGATGCTTTTGCCATATCGCCGAGGTCAGGCCGGAAACCACCTACGACAACTTTGCCCGGGACTTCGGCGAGCGCTTTGTTTCAGGCTACAAGGCGACTTCGGCAGTTGATCTTGTGATGAACGCTCCCTTCGAAGAGTGAACGCAGTTTCGATCCAGGTCTCTCGATCGACGCCGGCCAGATCAGCCGAGCCCTTCATATGACCCAAACGCTGTGCGCCTGTCGCATGCCTGCGTCAAAGCGAATTGCCGAGCGCAGCGTTCTGGGTGCCGATTTCCACCTCCTATACTTCGGTTTAGGCGCCCCAAACCAATCGATTGGCAATACATATCACCGGCACGACAGCAACATTTTGGCTCACTGGTCATCCTTAGGCTGCAATGGATTGCAAACACCTAAAGGAGATAAGTAATGAATATTGCAGCGCCACCGGTCGCTCCGAAAGGAAAAGCCGCCGCCCAACGCGCGAGTTATGCGGAGCAGTCGCCGGAACTTCTGAAGAAATTTATTGAATTTCTTGGTGCGACGCGAGAGGGGTCGATCGAAGAACCGATCCGCGACCTTGTTGCAGTCCGAGCCGCGCAGCTGAACGGGTGCACCTTCTGCCTTGATATGCACGTCAAACAGGCAAAGATTCATGGCGAGCGCGAACTGCGCCTTTACCATCTGGCAGCCTGGCGGGATTCGACCTTGTTCGTTCCTCGCGAGCGTGCAGCCTTGGCATGGACGGAAGTCTTGACCAAGCTGCCCGAGCAGGGTGTCCCGGACGAGATCTACGATCGGGTCAGGTCGCAGCTCTCCGAGAAGGAAATCTCCGATCTGACCTTCGTCGTCATGGCGGTCAACTCTTGGAACCGTCTGAACATCGGCTTCAAACCCGTCCCGGGCTCAGGCGATGCGAAGTTTGGCCTGAGCAAAGCAGCACTAAGCTAATCTTTGGAATGGGTCAGAATGGCGCTTGTTAGCGCGCCATTCTGACCGGCCAGGCGAAGGCGCCGAACTCGGCGACCAACAACGGAACCGATCCCAACCTCCCGGCCGCGGCCGCGAGGCGCTCTCAGGAGGGCGTCATGCGCATTGACAGTCTGCATCCAGTAATATCGGCCCGTCTCATGGTGATCGATGTCGACGCTCCACTCCGCAGTGCAGCACTCTCACTTTCCAGGCCCGCAATAGGCCTGGTCGTGGTGTGCCACGGCAGCGGGGAGGCGGCAGGCGTGCTGAGCAAGTCCGACCTTGTCCGCCATCTGGCGAATTCAGGGCCAACAGAAGCGCCGATTGCGGCATTGATGAGCAGGTCCATCGTGTCCTGTGGTCCCGATGACGACCTTCATTCGGTCTGGCAGACCATGGCCGCGCAAGGCCTTCAGAATGTGCCGGTGCTCGGGGCTGACTCGAAACCGCTAGGCGTCCTCGATATCCGCGATGCGATGAAGGCGCTCTTCAAACAAGAGGAGCTGCAGGAACGGCTGCTTGCCAACTACATCAGCGGGATCGGCTATCAATAGATCATGGTCTCGCATTTGGATATACATAAGTATGCATCGGCATATTCCTGGACATAATGGAAAGTAAATTCTGCAGATTATAGCGTATTGAAGAAAATAGGTGCCGACTTAGCCAGCGGGGAATGAAATGCTTCGTCCGGACATAAAAGAAGATGTCTTCGACAGCCCGCCCGATGGTCCTGGAAGTGATATGTCCGTGCAAATGTCGACCGCCGGCATCGTCCATGATCTGGGCAATCTCATTCAGGTCGCCTCGTCGGCGTTGAATCACCTGGCCCGCGATCCGAGCATCCAGGCGGCTCCGGCGCTTGGGCCTGTAATTGCCGGCGCCAAAACGGCTTTGGAACGGGCTGGGAGCCTTGTCCGGCAAACCATCAGCCTGGCTCGAGAGAGCCACGCGGAAATCGAATGCACAAACGTAGGTGCTTGCCTGGCTGAGATCGAAACCCTCGTGCGAAGCGCCTTGGCTGCCAATTTCGATCTTGAGCTTCGGGTGGGGCCGGACCTGCCCTTGGTGAGATGCGATCGCTTTGGATTGCAAAATGCGGTTCTGAACCTTCTGTTCAACGCGCGCGATGCAATGCCTGACGGCGGTTTGATCTCGATCGATGCCGGCTTGGCCTCTGAAAGCTCTACCACCGGTCAGGTAGATATCCGTGTCGCGGACAACGGTATCGGAATGACCAGCGAGACAATGGTCTGCGCCTTCGATCCGTTCTTCACCACCAAAAGCGAAGGCCTCGGCGGCGTCGGGTTGCCTATGGTGAAGCGCTTTGCCGAGCAATCAGGCGGAAGCATCGATATTCAAAGCACGCTTGGGGCAGGCACGACCGTCACTCTGCGGCTGCCTGCGGTGCGATAGCGGCCGGCCAATCTGTCTCCGGTGACAGACGTGACATACAATCGAGAGATAAAGATGGATGCACAAGTCGTTGAAAACGTTCAACAGCACCGTTTCGAGCTGCCGATCGCCGGCGATAGGTTTGCGGCGGCCTACTATCGGCTCGAGGGCGGGAAGGTCGCGCTGATACACACCGAAGTCCCGTCGGAATTTTCCGGACAAGGGATCGCGTCGCGATTGGCCGAAGGGACCTTAGAACTGCTCCGCAAAACCGGCCGTAAAGCGATCTTGAAATGTCCCTTCATGAGCCGTTTTTTCGCCAAGCACCCGGACTACGCGGATGTCGTCGACGGCTAGTCAGGGCACGGATGTTGAGGGTTTCCCAGGGATCTATCCAAATGCACGACGAGTATGATTTGCAGAGGTTCGTCAGCGCACAGGATCCGGTCTACGACGACGCGCTGGCTATTCTCCGTCGAGGAATGATGTGCACTCCCTACATGGAGTTCATCTTTCCAAGGTTGGCCACCAGGCGAACCGGTACTGCGCCTGAGCCATATGCAATCACATCGCTCGACGAGGCCAGCGCTTATCTCTCATTTCCGATCCTAGGAGGCCGTTATCGGGAATGCGTTGGCACCCTGCAGCGGCTCTCCGGCCTAAGCGCTCGCGCAGTCTTCGGTGACGTTGATGCGAAGAAGTTGCACGCGTCCCTCACGCTGTTTTCCGAAGCAAGCAACGACGAGTTCCTGCTCGAGACAATCTTCGACGTCTGGTTCGACGGTTTGCTCGATGAGGAAACGATGAACGATCTCTACTTGATGTCCTAGTGGTCCGCCTGCGCCACCGGCGTAAAGCCCTCGCGGCGCAGAGGTCACCATCCGCTGCCTTATCCCTTACACGCTGCCATCTGGCAGAAGCATGAGCTCGTGCTCTCCCGGCACGCCGGGGAAGCGGCGTTCGCGCCAATCCGCCTTTGCCTGCTCGATCCGTTCGGCTGAAGACGAGACGAAGTTCCAATAGATGTGACGTGGCTCGGAAAGGGGCTCGCCTCCTATCAGCATCAGTCTCGCCGCATGGAAGGCAGGCGCCTGGAGCACAATCTCAGCGCCGGGCGCCAGAGCTATCAATTCAGCCTCATGAAACGTACCGAACTGGCCGACAATTCCAACCTCACCGGCGACGATGTAGATCGCACGCTCACGGTGTTCGGGTTTCACCTGGTATCGGGCACCGCTCGTGAGCACAATTTCGGCATAGACCATGTCGGAGAACGTCCTTACCGGCGAGACCAACCCGTCGGACGCGCCGGCGATCAACGTAAACTCGACGCCGTCGGCACAGATCCTCGGTATTTCGGGGGCGCCAAAATGTACGACATCGGCAGCAATTTCTTCATAGCGGGAGGGGAGGGCGATCCAAGCCTGAGCGCCGAAGAGATTGCTTCCCGATGCCCGGACTTCCGGTGGCGTGCGCTCGGAATGGACGATGCCCGACCCGGCCGTCATCCAGTTGACCTCGCCAGGACGGATGGTCTGCACTTTACCGAAATTGTCGCGATGGACGATCTCGCCATCGATCAGGTAGGTCACGGCCGCAACGCCGATATGCGGATGCGGTCCCATATCGAAACCGTGACCTGCGTCGAATATAGCGGGGCCGAAATGGTCGAACAGGATGAAGGGCCCGACCATGAGGCGATTCGAGGAGGGCAATACGCGCCTTATCTTCATTCCGTCCGCAAAATCACGGATAGTCGGCTGGATGAGTGTATCGATGCCTGTGATATCGCTGTGGCGGATGGTCATGGATCTCTGTCCTTCTGCATGCCTTGTCAGCCAGGTGCTCGAACGCGCTTGAACGGAGCGGCGCGAAAGACTGTCTGAATGGCTTTGAGGAGCGCGAATTTGGAGCTCGCGTGGTGCTGTCCGGCAATGCCGCTTTCATTAAAAGCCGACACCCTCATCGACAGGATCGCGGCAAGATCTTCGGCCATTTCGGGCCTGTCGTGCAGCAGCGGTGCAAAGCTTTCCTGGTCTATCTCGTAAACCGTGACGGGGGTCATTGCCCGCAAACTCGACATCTCGCCAATGCCGGCGAGCAAGCCTGTCTCGCCGAAGAAATCGCCGGGTGCAAGCCGGCCGATTTCCTGCAGTTGATCATCGTCCCCGCCAATTTGCCGGACGATGACTCCCGTCCGTACGATCATGAGCGACGGCAGCATCTCTCCCTGTCGTGCGACGATCTCGCCCTTGTGATAGCTGCGAACCGAGGCCGCTTTGGCGAGCGACTCCTGCTCGGTACCCGTCAGTGCCGAGAATACCGGTATGGAATTGATGAGTTCGATTGGGGTGAAGCCTTGCGACGCTGCCGTCTCGTCGCTCGGCCGGTTGGTCATGGCAATCGAAGCCGAAAGCGGCTGCGCCAGCAGCATGCCGGTCGACTTTGAATGGCGATAAATGAGATCGAAGATGTCGTTCCGAGCGGCACTTCGCTGGTCAATACTTGCGACGCGAAACGACAACTCTATCTCGATAGCTGCGGCATCCAGGCTTCTGATGGTAACCGAAGGCGGAGGGTCCTGGAGGATTGAATTACAGCTCAGCAAGACAGTGCGCATGAGATCTACGATGATCGCCGGCGTCTTTGTCGGCGCCACCTTGACGGTTACGGCAAGTCCATGGCTCTCGTCCGGACCGCTTAAATTTGTTACCCCGATCTTGGCGAGAAGGCTGTTTGGCAGCGCGACGACATTGTGGGTCGGGGTCAGGAGTTGAGTCGACCGCCAATTGGTCTCGACAACGCGGCCTTCGGTTCCGTCGCCCAGAATGATCCAGTTTCCAAGCACGTAAGGGCGGCCGACGTTAAGCGCGATCCCCGAAAATACGTCACCAAGCGTATTCTGGAGCGCCAGTCCCAGAATGACGGCAAAGACACCCGACGTGGCGATGAGCGTTCCGACCGGCACTGCAAAGACAAACGCCAGGATCGACAGGAACATTCCAGCGTAGACGACACCGACCACGACGTCCTGCAGGAGACGTGCCTCGCGCGGCTTTCGCTCAAAGACGAGATAGATACGGACAAATCCGATCAGCGCCCAGGCAAGGTGAACCCACCAGAGCAGCTTGACCGAGCCGATGAGGATCGCTCCTCCGGTTGTCTCGTTGTCGCCTGCGGCCTCGTATGGCACGACGCGCAGGTCGAGAACCATGGCCGACATCGCGACGAAAAAGCCAAGTTGGACGACCAGCTTCGCATTGGCGAAGCGTCTGGGGATGACGGTCCAAACGACGATCCCGGCGAGGCCGAGCAACACGATGTAGACCAGAGGAGAGTTCCACCAGTTCATGAACGATCACCGCGATGCCCAGTTCAATGTTTGGTCTCCGGCCGGGCGATCGGGCCTCTGCCGCTGGCCTTGTCTTTTTCGAGAACTGCTTCGGTGATCGAATTCGGCAGCCGTCGCGGCTTTTCGATCAGCCCGAGCACCGGCATGGCGACGATGAAGAACGCAAAATAGTAAAGCGTCGCCAGTTGGGACATGACGACGTATGCGCCTTCCGCCGGCCGGGAGCCGAGCCAGCCGAGAAAGAGGGCGTTGGCAACGAACAGCCAGAAGAGCACCCTGTACCAGGGCCGGTAGACAGCCGAGCGTACCTTCGAGGTGTCGAGCCAGGGCACCAGGAACAGCACCGCGATCGCGCCGAACATGCAGAGCACGCCGCCGAGCTTGGAGTTGATTGGCCCGATATTGAAGGTGATGGCGCGCAGGATCGCGTAAAACGGCAGGAAGTACCATTCCGGCACGATGTGGGCCGGCGTCTTCAGCGGGTTGGCAATGCTGTTATTGTCGGGATGGCCGAGATAGTTCGGCAGGTAGAAGACGAAATAGGCGAAGAAGAACAGGAACACGAGGATGCCGAAGGCATCTTTGACGGTGGCATAGGGCGTGAAGTCCACGACATCGGTCTTCGATTTGACCTCTATGCCGGTCGGATTGTTCTGGCCAACGACGTGAAGCGCCCAGATATGCAAGGTCACCACGCCTGCAAGCACAAATGGTAGCAGGTAATGCAGCGCAAAGAAGCGGTTCAGCGTCGGATTGTCGACCGCGAAGCCGCCGAGCAAAAGCTGCTGGAGCCAGTCGCCGACCAGTGGGACGGCGGTGAAGAAGTTGGTGATGACAGTAGCGCCCCAGAACGACATCTGTCCCCAAGGCAGCACGTAGCCCATGAAGGCCGTCGCCATCATCAGCAGGAGGTTGGTGCAACCGAGCACCCACAGCAACTCACGCGGCGCCTTGTACGAACCATAGTAGAGCCCACGACAGATATGGATGTAGACGGCAATGAAGAAGAACGACGCGCCGTTGGAATGGAGATAGCGCAGCAGCCAGCCCGAATTCACGTCGCGCATGATCTGCTCGACCGAATTGAAGGCCAGCCCCGTATCAGGTGCGTAATGCATCGCCAGCACGATGCCGGTCAGGATCTGTGAAACCAGCATGATCGTGAGAATGCCGCCGAACGTATAGGCGTAGTTCAGGTTGCGCGGGACGGGATAGACGATGAAGCTGTCGTGCACCAGCCGCGGCAGCGGCAGGCGGGCGTCGAACCAACGTTCGATTCTGGTTTTGGGCGTATAGGTCGAGTGTTTGTTGCCGCTCATCGAAATGCCCCGCCTCAACCGATGCGGATCTTGGTGTCGGAAACGAATTGGAACACCGGTACCGCCATGTTCTCCGGCGCCGGCCCCTTCCGGATGCGGCCGGCAGTATCGTATACGGAACCGTGGCATGGGCAGAACCAGCCGCCGAAATCGCCTTCCTGGCCATGCGGGATGCAGCCGAGATGGGTGCAGACCTGGACCATCACCATCCAGGCTTCCTTGCCCGGCGTGGTTCGGTTGGCATCGGTTGCCGGCGCATCGGCCGGCAGGTTGGCGTTGCGGGCGATTGGATCCTTGAGCTCGGCGAGACTGACCGCCTCGGCTTCCTTCCTCTCTCTTTCGGTGCGGTTGCGTACGACCACCGGCTTGCCGTGCCAGTCGACGATCAGCGACGTTCCCGGCGTCAGCGAGGAGACGTCGACCTCGATCGCGGCGGGCGCTTCGACGCGCAATGTGTGCTCGGCTGTGGAGGTTTCGGAAAGGTCGGCCATGATAGCGACTCCTGTTGTTGGAAGCTGCGTCATCGCGTTGGTGGCAATCGAGCAAAAGCAGGCCACGGCTTTCGCCTTTCCAGTCTGCTCATGCCGCGCGGAATATGCCGGCCGTGGCCGGGTGTGAGCCATCGTGCCAACGGCACGTGCGTCCAATACTTTCGTTTAGGATTTCCTGAGCGAAGGACTGGCCGGGCTGGCGATGATGCCATCATGGAAGGTTCTGGATCTCTCGAGATAACCGTTGGTCACTGAGCTGGCACGCGCCCCGGCATTGCGCACGGCGATCCCCGAACTTCAGCCCGACCATACCTCGGCATAGGCACGTCTAGCTGTCGGTGTTGTAGTCGTGGTCTCCGCCAGGTGCGAGTTTCTGGGGCGGCTGTCTCGCGTGGCAGGTTTTCCGCCCGGCGAGGACCAGCGCGATTCAATCGGGTTCCGAAAAAGGGAAAAGCGGTGAAACTCTATTACAGCCCTCTCGCCTGCAGCCTGGCGGACCACATCGCACTGGAAGAAGCGGGTGTTTCCTTCGAGCGCGAAAGCGTGAACCTCAAGACCAAACGAACGGGCTCCGGGGATGATTTCACTACCGTCACGCGCAAGGGCTATGTTCCAGCCCTCGTGCTGGAAAGCGGCGAAACGCTGACGGAAAATATCGCCGTCCTCGACTGGATTGCGTCGCAATACCCGGCACTGGGAGCGGCGGGGCCGTTGGGCCGTACCCGCCTTCTCGAAGCGTTGGCCTACGTCTCAACTGAAATACACCGAAGCTTCAAGCCGATGTGGCACCAAAGCAGCGATGCCGAAAAGGCCAAGGCGAGCGCGACGATTACGAGCCAACTCGAGTTCTTCGCTGACGGGCTCGAGACCGACTATCTGTTCGGCGACAAACCCAGCGTCGCGGATTTTTATCTTTTCGTGATGCTGCTTTGGGCGGCGCGCTTCCACGTCCCTGTTCCCGCGCCTTTGCAAGCGCTCCGCGCCCGAATGGCTGCCCGGCCGGCCGTGCGCATCGCAATGGATCGTGAGGGCCTCGTCTGAAGCCGGGGTGGCTCCGAACATAAGATCAGACGCAACATATCCTCTCGCCCCAACAGAAGATCAGGAGTCATTCTCATGCTGCCGTTCCTGCGGATGCTACATCCAGCCGCTTCCAAGCGCGGGGGTGGCCTACGTCTCGAATTTCTCCGGAGGGAAATCGAGGAAACGCTGGACCTTACCGACATTCAGTCAGAGCTCGCCGCACTGCCCCCTGGCCGAGTGGTTACAATCCTGGATTCGCCGCAGTCACCGTCGAAATAAGCGCAATATTTCCTGTAGGCCGATGTGGCGGCCGGTCTAGTCGTTCCCGCTTGTTGGTCATCATAGAGGCTTCATCATGAATGCGAGTAAGGCTCCCGAGACGGTCGATCATCGCCGCCGGCGCATTGTTGGTGCAACAGCAATGACGCTCGCCGCCACCGAACTCGGCTTGAGCGCGCCGGCAGCCACTTGGATGGTCGAGGCAAGGGCATCTGCAACGCAAGCCACGCAGAAATCATTCGGCTCGCTCAGACGGGTCAATGCCGGAAAACTGAGCGTCGGATATGCGGAGCTGGGGCCGGCCGAAGGTGCCCCTGTGATCCTGCTTCATGGCTGGCCTTATGACATTCACACCTACACCGACGTCGCTCCTTTGCTTGCCGCAAAGGGGTACCGCGTGATCGTGCCCTACCTGCGCGGTTACGGCACTACAAGCTTCCTGTCGGACGAGACGATGCGCAACGGCCAGCAGTCGGCGCTCGCCGCGGATACGATTGCCCTGATGGATGCGCTGGGGATCGAAAAGGCCATGATCGCCGGCTGCGACTGGGGCGCCCGAACGGCCAATGTCGTCGCCGCGCTCTGGCCTGAGCGTTGCAAGGCGATCGTCTCGGTGAGCGGCTATCTCATCGGAAATCAGCAGGTCGGCATGGTGCCGCTGGCACCGGAGACGGAGCTTCAATGGTGGTATCAGTATTACTTCGCCACGGATCGCGGCCGCGCCGGCTACGAGAAATACACGCGCGATTTCGCCAAACTAATCTGGCAACTCGCTTCGCCGCAGTGGAATTTCGACGATGCGATCTTCCAGCGTAGCGCCCCAGCCCTGGACAACCCGGATCACGTCAGCATCGTCATTCACAATTACCGCTGGAGGCTCGGCCTGGCGCAGGGCGAACCGGAATATGACGGTCTGGAAAACCGGCTGGCCGAAGCTCCCGTGATCACAGTGCCGACCATTACCCTTGAGGGTGATGCCAATGGCGCACCCCATCCCGACAGCAGTTCCTACGCCAAGAAATTCTCGGGCAGATACACGCACCGGATCATCACGGGTGGTATCGGCCACAACTTGCCTCAAGAAGCCCCGCAAGCCTTTGCCCAGGCTGTCATCGACGTCGGCGAATACTGAGATCCATTCTGGTTCTCGGCACAGCTTCCTGTCGGCTTAGGCGAGAACAGCTCTCCCGCCGACCCAGACCGACGCGATGTTGGCCCTGGAAGCGGAGTAGACGATCTTCTGAAGGATGCCGTCGCCGTCGTCGAGTTCGTCCCACAGGTGAATTGTGCCTCTGGGCGCGGCGGTGTCGACCAGGATCGCATCGAAATGGTAGCCAGGCGAGAATCGCCCCACAGGCAAGCCGAGTGCCGCGCCGCCGCCTGCCGTCGCCAGGTGGAAGGCCTCGCGAAAGTCGACGCGGGCTGTTCCGGCGGTGCCGCGCGCCTCGGCCGCTAGCGCCGGGTCGGTGCCGGTTTCCAGCATGCGCGACGACATGACCGTCGCGCGCATCGCATCGAACATCGAGGCGCTCGGTCCCCCGGAAATATCGGTGCCGAGCCCGACCTTGACACCCTTCTCGAGGGCCGCCCTCAACGGGAACACGGCGCCTGCGAAATAGGCGTTGGAAACGGCGCAGTGCGCCACGGCCGCCTTGCGCACGCGGATCGTCTCCATGTCGGCAAGCGTGATGAAATTGGCGTGCGCGAGCACGCTGCCGGCGCGCAGCAGGCCAAAGCGATCAAGGCTCGACGTGTCGCTGATCCCGTGGCGCTGCAGCACGTAGCCATGCGCCCAGTCGCTCTCCGAGCAATGCGTCTGCACATGGCAGCCGCATTCCTGTGCGAGCGTGCCGAGCCCTTCGAGGGCGGCGTCGGTACAGGAGGGGATGAAGCGCGGCGTAATGACCGGCTTTACCCGTCCCGCAGCATTGTCCGGATGCCCATGCACGTAGTCGATCAGAGCGCGCGTGCCATCGATGGCTGCGTCCGCCGAGGTATCGCGATAATAGGCCGGGCATTCGTCGGGATTGTCCATCGCCACTTTGCCGACCAGCGCACGTTGTCCGCGTTCGAGGCAGATGTCGACGAGCAGCCTTGTCGCGTCCTGGTGGATGGTTGCGAAGTAGAGCGCTGTGGTCGTGCCGTTGGCGATCAGGTCGTCGACCAGCAGGCCGTAGCTGCGCCGGGCGAAGGCGAGATCGGCGTAGCGCGCCTCCAGGGGAAACGTGTGTTTGTGAAGCCAGGCCTCGAGCGGCACGTCCAGCGCCCGGCCGAGCTGCGGATATTGTGGCGCGTGCACGTGAAGATCGACGAAGCCGGGCAGCAGATAACTCTGCGCCGGCAAGGTCGCCAGCGAACCGGTCCGGCGCGCGGCCTCCAGCGCCTCGTCATAGCCGGCATCATGCGGATGCAGCACCGAGGCGATGATGCCTGATTGATCGACTGCGATCAGGGCATGGCGCAACTCTTCCACGAGCCCGCGCTCCGGCGCGTGAAAGCCGCTGGCCAGAAGCGTCTTGCCGCTCAGGTCGCTCACCTGTCCTCCGCCGAAGAACAGTTACGCACTGCCGTCGCGAAGCGCCAGAGCGCGTTTGCCCGTCCGTCGATGCCGATGACAATAGCGGAAGGGCTGCTCATGCGGCTTGCGCCGTCGTGCCATAGGTGATGCCCTTCTCCTTCAGCCAGCGGCGATAGGCGATCGACGAGCCGTCGGCCCGCGTCGGGATTTCCGCGCGCGGCTCGAGCGGCAAAAGAAGTGGCCGCTGGTTCTCCAGGATGATGCGGTCCTGCAGGAAGATGAGCTGCTGGAACTGCACCAGTTCGGTCGTGGTCGATGCGTCGTCGATCAGGAACATGACGGGGTGTGCGCGGCAGCGGTCCGGATCGAGCGGCTGCACGAACAGGCAGATCACGTCCCACCGGGTAGCCGAGTTGGGGCAGGTCTTGTAGAGCATCACCGCGAAAGGATTGGCGACCCGGTACATGTATTGGGTCATGATGCCGCCGGTCGCCGAGAGTGCTGCCTGCGGCTGGAAGAATTCGCAGTTGGTCGCCCATACCTCATCCACGTCGCGGCGGATTTCGGTTGTATAATGCCGCACTTCCGTGTGCGGCTCGGCGCCCAATATGTCGGTATGGACGAAGGGGAAATGCGCCATGTCGAGGAAATTCTCGACGATGCGGAGGCCGGACGCCTTTACCGCGATTGCTCCGCAAACGACAGGCCGGCGGTCGTCCTCATAGGCCTCCGGGATCGACAGCACATCGCCGGCCGGCATGCCGAGCGTGATCCATAGATAGCCGTAGCGTTCCTTGGCCGGGACTTGGCTGCCGTCACCGGCACGCGACACATTGACCGCGCCTGCCGTATCGCGGGCTACCAACAGATCGATGCCCAGAAGCCGGTTCGGCATCGTGCCGACCGGAATCTCGTTCACCGCTTCAATGCAATACCATTGATCGAGGGCCGCCTGCTCCGCAGCTCGCTTAATGGTCATTGTTGCGTCCTTTCTGTGCTGTCTCACTGCCGATAGATGCGGTCCATCACGGCCCGGTGGTCGGCCATCGCCGCCTCGACATCGAAGGAGGCGAAGTCGCCTCTCGCGATAATCTGCCGGCCGTTGATGTAGGAATAGTCGACCTTGAAAGGTCCGCAAAGCACCAGCGCGGCGAGCGGGTCGCGCTCGGTGCCGGAAAGGCCGAGTTGGCTGCGTTTGACCGCGATGAAGTCGGCGCACATGCCGGGCGCGAGATGGCCGATGTCATTGCGGCCGAGCAGGGCAGCGCCGCCGCGCGTCGCCATTTCGAGGGCCTCGCGCGCGGACAGAGCGGTCGGCGTGCCGCCGAAGCCGCCGCGGCCGCCGGGCTTTTCGGAGAGATAGTGGTGCGGCGCGACACGCTGAAGCATCAGCGCCAGCCGCGCTTCCATGAACAGGTTCGACGTGTCGTTCGAGGCCGAGCCGTCGACGCCAAGGCCGACCTTCACGCCCTTGTCGAGCATCTCGCGGATCTTCGCGATGCCCTGGCCGCAGCGCATGTTGGCCGACGGGCAATGGGCGACCCCGGTGCCGGTTTCGGCGAAGCGGTCGATCTCGTCGCTGGTCATGAAGATCGAGTGGGCGAACCAGACGTCGTCACCGAGCCAGCCGACGGATTCGGCGAACTCGCCCGGCCGCTTGCCATAGATTTCGAGGCAGTACTTCTCCTCGAAAAGCTCTTCGGCAAGGTGCGAATGCAGGTTTACGCCCTTGTGGCTGCGCGCCAGCGATGCCGCATCGCGCATCAGCTCCGGCGTCACCGAGAAGGGCGAGCAAGGAGCCACGATGATGCGACTCATCGAATGCCGCGACGCGTCGTGATAGCTGCCGATCAGCCGCTCGGCATCCTTCAGGATATCCTCTTCCTTTTCGACGCAGCGATCCGGCGGCAGGCCGCCCTGGCTTTCGCCGCGCGACATGGCTCCACGCGCAGCGTGGAAACGCAGACCGATATCGCGGGCCGCATCGATCGTCGCGTCGAGCGTGCAGTTGTTGGGCAAGATGTAGAGGTGATCGGAGCTGGTCGTGCAGCCCGAATGGATGAGCTCGGCCATCGCTACGCGCGCCGAGACGCCTATCGCATCGTCGTCGAGCTCGGCCCAGATCGGATAGAGCGTCTTCAGCCAGACAAGCAGCTCGTCGTCCTGAGCCATCACACGGGTGAGGTTCTGGTACATATGATGATGCGTGTTCACCATGCCCGGCATGACGACATGGCCCGACAGGTCGAGCACCTCGTCGGCGCTGCAGGCACTGAGTTCCGCGGTGGTGCCGACCGCCTCGACGACGTTGCCGCCGATCAACAAGGCGCCGTCGGAAATCTCGCGGCGCGTATCGTCGAAGGTGGCGAGCAGATCGATGTTCTTGACAAGCAGGCGGGGCATGATGGTCTCAACGCATGTCGCGGAAATAGGGTTCGCCGAGAGCAGCCGGCGCGGCCATTACCCGGCGCATGCGCTGCCAGGCAAGCACCGGCACGATGATCAGGGCGATCGTGCCGAGATAGGGCAGCATCGACAGGATCGGCGCCGCTATCGGCCAGTTGCGTGCCTGGCCGACGAAGCCGAGAGAGGTGATGAGACCGAACAGCAGAGCGGCCAGCACGGCGTTGAGGGGCCGGTAGCCTGCGAAGATGACGAGAGAGACGGCAATCCAGCCGCGGCCGGCCACGACGCCTTCCGACCAGGAGGGAACGAAGGCAAGCGTGAGGTAAGCGCCGGCGCCGGCCGCCAGCGCCGAACCCGCGGCGACATACCAGAAGCGGATGCTTTGCACCGAAATGCCGGCGGCGTCGGCTGCCGCGGGGTTTTCGCCCACCGCGCGCATGTTCAGCCCGTGGCGCGTGCGGAACATGATGTAGTGCAGCACAACCGGCAGGACGATGTAGATCAGGTAGACAAGGATGTTCTGTGTGAAGATCGCGCGACCGAGCAGCGGGATGTCGCTAAGATAGGGAATAGCGATCGGCGCGAAAGTCGCCGGCGCCGGCATGCCGGAATAGGCGCGACCGATCGTTGCGGCCATGCCGGTGCCCATCAGCGTCAGCGCCAGGCCGCACAACACCTGGTTCGCCTTGACGACGACGGTTCCAACAGCGAAGACGCAGCCAACGAGGAAACCGACGGCAAGCGCAAGGACGAAGCCGAGCATAGGGTGCGGCGTGGCGACGACGACCGCGATGCCAGTAATTGCACCGAGCGCCATAAGCCCTTCGACGCCGAGATTGACAACGCCGGCGCGCTCGGCGAGCGTCTCGCCCAGCGCCGCCAGCGCCAGCACGCCGCCGGCGAGAATGGAGGTCTGGATCAGTCCGGCGATCATGTCCATGGGTGTTTCCTCAGCTCGCGGCCGGTTCAGTCCGTGTGATGCGGTAGTGAGCGAGTTCGTTGCCGATCGCTGTGAAGAACAGGATCAGTCCGGTGATGGCGAGCACGGCCGAGACGGTGATGCCTTGCGTCTGCAGGATGATGCCCGAATTCAGGATGACGCCCATCAAAGCCGCGCCCGCGAGCACGCCAAGTGAGGAACCGCGCGCCAGCACCGCGACCATGATGCCGAGATAGCCGAAATTGTTGGAGATGCCGCCCTGCAGGCGATGCACTGTGCCAGCTACTTCCAGCATACCGGCGATGCCGGCAATCGCTCCCGACATCAGCAGGACGACGATCAGGCGGCGGCGGAACGGCATGCCCGCATAGAGCGCGGCGCTTGGATTCGACCCGGCGATCCTTACCTCGTAGCCCCAGCGCGTGTAGTTGAGCAGTCCTGCGATGGCAAAGGTGAGCAGGATCGCCAGCGGGAAACCGTAGTGCACGATACCCCAGAATTCGGGCACGTCATGCGGCAGACGCGCAGTGGTCGCGAGCGCGTGGCCGCTCGGGTCGAGCCATGGGCCGGTGGCGACATAATAGACCATCAGCGTCGCCACGAAATTCAGAAGCAGGGTGGTGATGAGTTCGCTGACATCGGCGTAGGCGCGCGCCAGCGTCGGCACCAGTATCCAGAGCAGCCCGCCGAGCGCGCCAGCGATGAACATGACAGGCAGGATCAGCCAGGTCGGGCCGGGAATGAACAGCGCGACCGCCGTGGCGCTGAAGGCGCCGGCATAGAATTGGCCCTCCGCGCCGATGTTCCAGGCGCCGATTCTCAGCGCTACCCAGACCGAGAGGCCGGTCAGGATCAGGGGTGTGACCAGAAGCCCAACATCTTCCAGCCCGAAGCTCGAGCCAAAAGTCGAGCTGAGCACCTCCCAGGCGAGTTTGATGGGAGCATTGCCGCGAGCGGCCAGAACCAGGCCGGCGACCACCAGCGCCAGCACGATCGCCAGAGCACGTGCCGCAAAGGCAACGGAGGGCTGCGCGGATGGAACGCGCTGGAGCTTGATCGCCAAGGTCAGTGCTTCCCGGCAGCGGCCTGGGCGCCGGCGCTGGACCGCATCTGTCCGCCCATCATCAGGCCGATTTCCTCGATGTCGGTGGAGGCAGTCTCCACCGCGCCCATGATCCTGCCATGGAACATCACGGCGATGCGATCCGACAGATTGAACAGCTCTTCCAGCTCCTCGGAAATGAAGAGCACCCCCACTCCGGCATCGCGCAATTCGACGAGATAGTGCATCATCGTGTTGATTGCTCCGACATCGAGGCCGCGGCTCGGATAGGCGGCGATCAGAACCTTGCTTGCGATGCGCATCTCGCGGCGTGCGACGAGGCGCTGCTGGTTGCCGCCGGAAAGGTTGCGCATGGGCATGCCGAAATCGGGCACCGCGACGGATGCCGCTTCGGCGATCGTGCGCGCGAGAGCAGCCGCAAGGCGCGGTCGGAATGCGAGGCCCTTTGAAACAGGCGCCGACGCATATTCGCGGATTATGGCGTTGTCGGTGATTGAAAGCGCCGGCGCCAGGCCGCTGTGCAGCCGGTCTTCGGGAATGTGGCCGACGCCGAACTTCGCGTAGTCGACCGCGCCGGCGGTCGTGACGTCCTTTCCGCCGAGCAGTATCTGGCCGGAGTGGATCGGCCGTAAGCCGGTGACGGCCTGGGTCAGCTCCTTCTGGCCGTTGCCGGCCACGCCGGCGATGCCGAGAATCTCGCCGGCATGGATGTCGAGCGAAACCTCGTCGAGAAGGATGCCGCCCACGTCGTCACGCGCGACGACGGATTTGAGGCTGAGCACCGGCTCGGCGGAGATGCCGGCCGCGCCTGGCTGCCTGGCACGCAGATTGCTGAGCACGATCTCACGGCCAACCATCAGGCGCGCCAGCATCTTCTCGCTGCAGTCCGCAGTCTTTTCGGTGGCCACCTTGCGGCCGCCGCGCAGCACGGTGATGCGGTCGGATATCTCCAGGACCTCGTCGAGCTTGTGGCTGATGAAGACCACCGCATTGCCCCGGGACACGAACTGCTTGAGCGCCTTGAAGAGCTCGCGCGCCTCCGCCGGAGTAAGCACTGCAGTCGGCTCGTCGAGGATCAGAACGCGGGCGTTGCGCGCGAGCACGCGTAGGATTTCCACGCGCTGCTGTTCGCCGGTCGAAAGATCGGCGACGCGCGCGGATGGCCGCACCGCGAGGTTCAGCTTCTCGGCCAGTGCGGCAGTCCGCGCCTCGAGCACCGACGAGCCAATACGCTTGGGCGTTTCGGACCAGCCGAGATGAATATTCTCGGCGACCGTGAAGGCGGTCACCAGCTTGAAATGCTGGTGGACCATGCCAATACCGGCGGAGATCGCATCGACCGGAGACGCGAAGCGTTTGGCATAGCCGTCGACGACGATCTCACCGGCATCCGGCTGATAGATGCCGGTGAGGATGTTCATCAAGGTCGACTTGCCGGCGCCATTCTCGCCGAGCAAGGCGTGGATCTCCCCCGGCATTACGTCCAGGTCGACGTCCTGGTTGGCGACGACGCCGGGGAAATATTTGCTGATGCCCTTGAGCAGCACGAGCGGCGGCGCGCCGGAGCCCGGCTCGTAACGCCCCGGGGAGCTGGACGGCACCTCCACGCCGCCGTAGCGGTGCTCACTCGAAGCATGATGAACTGGAACAAAATCATTCATCCTGCTTAGCTCTTGCCCTCTGCCGCATAGTCTATCCAAAAACTCTGCAATCTTCGGGATCACGCTTGGAGGCCGCTGACGCCTTCGATCGACCAATCCCAGTTGTAGAGTTCCTCGTCGGTCATGCGATGGCCGGCAGCCACCTTGACGTTGCCATTGGTGTCCTTAATCTCGCCCTCGAACGGGCTCCAGCCGCCGAGAATCTTGTCGCGCACGGCATCGGCCTGCTTTGCGACCTCCGGGGGCACCGTCTCGCCCCAGGCATCGCGGTCAATACCACCGCCCATCGGCAGGATGGTCTGCGAGGGCGTCCACTTGCCTTCGAGGCGCAAGCGCACCTGGTCGACATAGAATTTCTTGAAGTCGATGGCGATCGAGGAGACGTAGGCCTTCGGCCCGTAGCGGCGGATGTCGGTATTCCACATGACGGCCTTCGCGCCGCGCTGCTCGGCCACCTGCAGATAGCCGGCTTCGTCCATGATGCCAAACAGAAGGTCGGCGCCGTTGTCGATTAGCGCGGTGCCGGCCTGGGTGGCCGCCTGCGGATCGAACCACGAGTTGATGACGATGGTCTGCATCGTGGCGTTGGGATTGACCGAACGGGCGCCCATCAGGAAGGCGTTGGTGCCGGAAAAGACCGACGGAACCGGGAAGGAGGCGACGTAGCCGAGCTTGCCGCTCTTGCTCATCAGGCCCGCGGCGACACCGGTGACGTAGGTCGGATACCAGTGGGCAAGGTAATAGGTCGAGAGATTTTCGAGCGGGTTGCGGCCATCGCATTCATAGAAGGCGACGTCCGGCGAACGCTTGGCCACGTCGTAGAGGAAGTCGCCATAGTTGGAAGTGGCAAACACCATGTTGGCACCTTCCGAGACAAACTGGCGGAAAGTGCGGGTCGCGTCGGCCGAGTAGGGGATGCTTTCGACGAACAGCGTCTTCAGCTTCGGGAACGCTTCCTGCACGGCCTTCATGCCCTGGTCGTGGCTCCAGGTCCAGCCTTCATCGGTCACCGGACCGGTGTGGCCGAAGGCGATGACAGCGTTTTCCTCGGCGACGGCGGCGAGCGGCGTTTGTGCATGCGCGGGCGTGATAAGGCCGGATTTCGGCAGGAGCAGCGAGGCGCCGGCTGCGGCGCCCATGTTGAGGAAGCCTCGGCGGGAGAGATTGCGCAGGTCGATCATGCGTCGGTCCTTTGTTCCGTGTTGTGTTCAGTTCGGGAGAGACAGTTCGGTATCCATGAGGCGGTCGATTTCTGCGGACCAGTCGGCCAGCCATGCCTGCTTGATGTCGTCGTCGAGCCATGCGGCGGACACGCCGGCCAGCGCGATCTGCTTCAGTGCCGGCGGCCCGAGCGCAAAATTTTCGGCGATCGGCGCGTATTCGCGGTCGAGCGTCGTGCCGAACATGGGCGGATCGTCGGAGTGGATCGTCACGGTAAGCCCGGCCTCGATCATGCGGCGGATCGCATGGTCGGGCGCGGAAAGGTCGCGCCAGACAGTGGTGGCCAGCGTCGTGCTCGGACAGCAGGTGAAGACGATACCCATCTCCCTGCACTGTTCCATCAGCGCCGGGTCGTCGACTACGTGGTAGCCGTGGTCGATCCGTCTTAGGCCGAGGACGTCGACGGTATCGCGGACGTAGCCCGCCGGGCCGTCCTCGCCCGCATGGTTAGTGACATTGAGCCCGGCCGCTCGCGCTCGCTCGACGATGCGCGCGAACATCGGCGGTGGGTTCGGGCGTTCGTCGTAATCGAAGCCGATGCCGATCACCTCAGCCGGACGCTCGGCCAGAACCATGTCCAGGAATCGCTCGCCACCTGCCGCGCCGAGCGGCTTCGCATGCGCCGGTATCAGCTTTGCTATAAGCCCATAGCGCTCCTTCACGCGGTGAAAGCCGTCGAGGATGCCTTCGAGCATAGTCGAATAGGCCACGCCATGAGCCAGATGCGCATGCGGGCTGAAGAACAGTTCGACGTAGCGCGCACCGGCCTTCGCGCAGCGCTCCAGTGCCTCGAAGGTGATGCGAGAGAAATCGTCCGCAGTCCTGATTGAGGCGCAAACCAGATCGTAAACCTTCAGGAAATCCAGCAGGTTGCCGTAGCTGTAGAGCTCCGATGTCAGTTTGCTGCCCGGCAGCGGCACCGCGTTCAGCGCCGCCAGCTCGGCGAATGTCTCTGCGGAGACGGCACCCTCGAGGTGCAAGTGCAACTCGACCTTGGGTATAGCTGAATGAAACTTGACAACGACATCGACGCTCACCCGCCCGGACCGGCAATCCCAAGCCGCACCTGGTTTTCTTGGGCGACGGACGGCTGCCGAGTTGTTCGAAAATCGCGGCTTTTTCCAACTGTCCGATCACCTGCTACGCACCAGATGTCAGGGAAACGGGGCTTGCACAAGCCAAAAAATGATGCCTAACTAGACACATTCGAAAACTGCTTAAAAAATGTGCAGGCCGGGAGAAATATAGGCATGAAGCACCTACTGGAAGCGCAGAACTCTGCGCCTCCGCCTCAAACAACGCGCCTGCGCTTCGTCGGCCAACTGGTGTCGTCGAGCTTTGGCGAGTTCGCCGACAGGCGTGCCGCTCGGCTCAATCTCGATCTGCTGGTGCACGAAGCCGCGGACGATTTTTTTGTCGTCCAGGTTTCGGGCCAGCCTGATCTCATCGATGCCTTCGAGATGGCATGTAGCCTGGGACCAATCGACTGTCTGGTGATGGACTGCGAACGGGCCGAAATTCGGGAATATTCCAGAGAGGAAGACGCAGGATGACGATACAGGCTGGATGGCACCCAGTGGCGCTGTCGGGATCGATCGAGCCGGGCAGTTCGGCCGGGACCCGCCTTGGCGGAAACGAACTGGTGGTGTGGCGCGACAACAGCGGCGCAGCGCATGTGTGGGAGGATCGCTGCCCGCATCGCGGTATGAAGCTGAGCTTCGGTTTTGTCCGCAGCGATCATATTGCCTGTCTTTATCACGGCTGGCAGTACGATGCGGCCGGCCAGTGCCGATACATTCCGGCCCACCCCGATCTCAGGGTGCCGGCGTCCATTACCGTGTCTGCCTACAGCTCGGCCGAAGCGGCTGGCATGGTCTGGACGGCGCTGGACCCGGCAGCAGCATTGCCAGAACTGCCTGCCTTGCCAGAGGAGGTGGTGCCGGTCCGCAGCCTGTATCTCGACAGTCCCGCCGCAATGGTGATCGATGTCGTGAAGGCCATGCCGCCTTCGCCCTCCTCCAGCGGATCCGGGGTGGCCGATCTGAAGGTGCTGAGCGGGATGCTGTTCAGCCTGACGGCCGGCGAAGACACGCTGCTTCTTGGCCTGCAGGAGCTGACCGGCAAACGATCGGCCCTGCACGTCGTGATTGACGGACCGGCAGCCAAGTATGCCGGCAGGGGGCAGGAGCACTTCTTCGCTTGGACGAGCGAGCTGCGTCATCATCTCGAGACCGGGCGTACCGGCGCGACCTCGACGACGCGGGCCGCATGATGGCGGGGATCACGCTCTACAACTACGAGCTGGACGAAAACTGCTACAAGGTGCGGCTGGCGCTTTCCATGCTCGGCCTGGAATGGCAGACCGTTGCAGTCGATGCATTTCCGGGGGCGGAGCAGAAGACGCCGCCATTCCTGGCCATGAACCCGGCGGGCAGCCTGCCCATTCTCCGCGACGACGAGGTAACGATGTTCGGCGCCGAGTCCATCGTCGTCCATCTGGCGCGCAGCCACGATTCAACGGGTGCATGGCTGCCGGCGGATGGTGCGGATTTCGCCAAGGTGATGCAGTGGCTTTTCTTCGCGGCCGGCGATCTTGGCGTTGCAGGCGCCGCGCGCCGCCATGCCATGTTCGGTGCCGCCGGCGACGAGGCTACGCTGCGCGCCGGTGCCGCGCAAGCGCTCCGCGCCATGGACGACCATATGACCGCGCGGGGTTTCGAGAAGAAAGAATGGTTCGCTGCTGACCGCCCGACCATCGCCGACATCGCACTTTTTCCGGCTTTTGCGCTGAGCCGCGATTTCGGCGTCGACCATGACGAGTATCCGGCGCTGCGCCGCTGGGCGCGGCGCTTCCGCGTGCTTCCCGGCTTCATGACCATGCCGGGCATCCCCGACTACCATTGACGCCCAACATTCAACGAGAACGAGGCTGGCAGCAAAATGACCTTTCTCACGCACTTTTCCGTCCAGCCGCTCTCGTCCATGACCCGGCGGCTGGCCGGCGTCGCTTCCGGGCGAGCCGATCCCGATCTGGTCATTGCCGGCGCACGCGTGTTGTCGACCTACTCGGAGCGCGTGCTTCCGGGCCGCGAGATCTGGTTGTGGGGAGGGCGGATCGCCGCTGTGAAGCCGGCCGGCACCTATAAGGGCGGTACCGCCAGGATATATGACGCCAGGGGCGGCATCGTCGCCCCCGGCCTGGTCGATCCGCACATCCACATCGAATCCTCGATGGTGACGGCCTGCGCCTATGCCGAGGCGGCGCTGCTCAACGGCACCACGACCCTCTTCTGCGACAGCCACGAGATCGGCAACGTCATGGACGTTGCTGGCATCGAGGCGATGCTGGAGGACGCACGCCTGGCGCCATTGTCCATTTTCCTGACGGTTCCGAGCACCGTCCCGGCAACTTCGCCGTTGCTGGAAACGGCCGGTGGCGACCTGACAGCCGAGAAGGTGGGCGCATTGTTCGACAAATGGCCGGAAGCCGTGGCGCTCGGCGAGAAGATGGATTTCGTGCCAGTGGCTATGGGCGATGAGCGCAGCCATGCCATCCTCGCTGCGGCGCTGAAACGCGGCCGTCCGGTGTCGGGCCACGTCTATGGACGCGAATTCGTGTCGGCCTATGCCGCGTCCGGCGTCACCGATACGCATGAGGCGATCGACCGCGAGATCGCTGACGACATGCTCGAAGCCGGCATCTGGCTGTTCCTGCGTGGCGGCCCGCCGACGACGCCCTGGCACAGCCTGCCCGCAGCGATCAAAACGATCACGGAACTCGGAGCCTCGCACAAGCGCGTCGCGGTCTGCACCGACGACCGCGATGCTGACGACCTGATGCTCTTCGGCCTGGACTGGGTGACGCGCGAGGCGATGAAGGCCGGCATGACGCCGGAGCAGGCCTGGGCGATGGGCTCGCTGCATGGCGCGACGCGCTTTGGTATGGAAGGCGAAATCGGAGGCCTCGGTGGTGGCCGCCGTGCCGACCTGGTGCTGCTCGACGACGGCTTCGATCCCGTCAGCACGTGGTATGGCGGCGAACTCGTCGTCGATGACGGCAAGATCACGCCACTGCTCGACCAGGCCCTGTCGACCCGCTACCGCTATCCGGACGCGGCCTACCACACAGTGAAGCTGCCGAAGCAGATCAAGCTGACGCCGGACCTGCCAACCGGCAAGGTGGTGGCCCATACCATCCGCACCGAACTGCCGGGGATCACGCTCGGCCACCAGAAGATCACGCTCGATCCGGCCAACGGCTGGCAGAACCATTTCGACCGCCACGGCCTGTGCTTCGTCACTGTGGTCGAGCGCCATGGCAAGTCGGACGGCAACGTCGCCTACGGGCTGCTCAGCAATTTCACGCTGCGACGCGGCGCCGTCGCATCGTCTGTCGGCCACGACAGTCACAACATCATCATCGCCGGCCTCAACGAGGCCGACATGCAGGTGGCGCTGCGGGCCATCGAGGAAACGCAAGGCGGCGTCTGTGTCGTCGTCGACGGCAAAGTGACTGCCATGGTTGAACTGCCGATCGCCGGCCTTTTGTCCGACAAGCGCGTCACCGAGGTCGCGGAGGAGGTGAAGATCCTCAAACGGGAATGGGAGGCGGCCGGCTGCTGCATTCCCTATATGGGCTTCAACCTCATCCCGCTCTCGGTCATCCCCGAAATTCGTATCACCGACAAAGGTCTCGTGCTGGTGCCGGAAATGGAGATCGTCCCCGCCTTTGAGGCCGCCTGAGTGGATCCCTTCCGACTTGGGCTGGTCTCACCGCGCATCCATTATTTCCAAATGGTCGCGCGGCTGGGCTCGGTTCGCCAGACCGCGCAGGCGCTCAACGTGGCGCCATCCTCCATCAGCCGCGTCATCAAGGGCCTGGAGGACGAACTGGGCACGCCGCTCTTCGAGCGTGTGCGCCAGCGACTGAAACTGACCAGCGCAGGCGAGCTTCTGCTCTACCACGCGCGTCAGAGCATCACCGAGTTGGCGCGCGCCTCGTCCGAGATCAACGATCTCAGTGGCCTCAACCGCGGCTCGTTGTCCGTGGCGATCGTGGAGAGCGCGGCGCGCGGGCTGGTGCCGAACGCGCTGAAGGAATTCTGGAAGCGCCACCCGCAGATATCGGTCGATGTGCATGTCGCCGGGTCGCAACGCGCCTGCGATGCGGTTGCCGACGGCGAATGCGATCTGGCGCTTGCTTTCGACGTGCGCGTGCCGCGCAACGTGCGCAAGATCGCGAGCACGCCTCTGCCGCTGGGCGTCGTCGCTCATCCGGACAGCCGCCTTGCCGGCCGCAAGGAAGTGAAGCTGTTCGATCTTGCCGGCGAACAGGTCATCGTCTCGGACAACAGCCTTGCACTGGGGATTTCGATCGACGATGCGATCGGGCGCTCCATGATCGACCTCACGCGACGGTCACGGACCAACTCGATCGGACTGATGACCGAGATGGTGCGCCTCAACCTCGGCGTGGTGCTTCGCACCAAGCTCGGCATCGAACCGGAAGTGGCTGACGGATCGCTCGTTTTCGTGCCGTTGCGCGATTCTCGCATGAATCCGCACCGGCTGATGCTGCTCGCCCGGCTTGAACGCGAAATGTCGGATGCGGCCTCCGCATTCGCGGCGCTGCTGGCCCGCATGGTCGAGGCGTTGCATGATTAGTTGTTGCATTTTGCGCATCGATAATGAGAGTAATTTGCCTCTATCTCGAACAACTGAGCTTTGCGAGACTTCCCGGCCGAAGGGGATGTCATGAAGCAGAGTGCGGTCGACGCGGTCATTCGGGGGCTTAAGCGGGCAGGAGTGAGCATCGTCTGCTACCTGCCCGATTCGCTGTTCAAGGAGCTCTACCCGGCCCTTGATGCCGATCCGGATATCCGCACGATCCGCGTCACCAACGAGGGTGAGGGCGCGGCGATCTGCGGCGGGGTGTTCCTGTCGGGCAAGCGCGCGGCGCTGGTCATGGAAAATTCCGGCTTGCGCGCGTCGGTCGAGCCGCTGGCCCGCATGGGCCTCGGAGCCGGCATCCCGGTCGTCATGCTGATGAGCTATCGCGGCGAGCTCGGAGAGAACAACTGGTGGGCAATTCCGCATGGCATCACCATGGAGCCGGTGCTGAACGCGCTGCGCGTGCCCTACCGGATCGTCACCGAGGAGGCGAAGATCGAGCGCGCCATCGTCGACGCCTATTCCTGGTCCTATGCGTCCTACTACCATTCGGCCGTGGCTCTCGGCGGCGAGGTGGTGCGATGAAACGCTTCGACTGCATGAAGGCTCTTGCCGCGCGGCTGAAGGATGAGCTGGTGATCCTTTCGCTCGGCGGCAGCGTCGACGAGTGGTACAACGCCGCGCCGCATATGCGCGAGGCGAGCCTGTTCCAGCAGCAACTCGGCTGCGTCACGCCGCAGGCCTTCGGGCTCGCCGCCGGGTTGCCGCACCGCCGCGTCGTTTCGCTTGATACGGATGGCGGCCTGCTCTTCAATCTGGGCATCCTGGCCACGCTCGGCAACGAACAACCGAAAAACCTCTTCATCGTGGTCTGGGACAATGAGTGCTACCAGTCGATCGGCGGGCCGCCGACGCATACGGCGCTGGGCCGCGTCGACCTTGCTGCGATCGCGCGCGGCGCCGGTGTCGAGAACGCCCATACAGTGCGCACGGTGGACGAGTTCGACGCGCATTGCGCAAGGGGGCTCGCGATGGAGGCACCCTATATAGTGGTCGCCAAGGTCTCGGGAACGGTCCAGCCCGACATCAAGCGCAAACACAGCGACGGCCGCGAGGACAAGTATATCTTCGTCCGCCACGTCGAGGCGAGCGAAGGCATCGTCATCATGGGCCCGAGCGAGCACAACTGACGAGATCATGGGCATCCTCGGACCTGTCGTCCCCCGACGCGTGTTGAAACGCAGCTACGATTACGTGGTGGTCGGCTCGGGTTCCGGTGGCTGTGCGGTGACGCGGCGACTGGTCGATGCCGGCGCCGACGTCCTCCTGATCGAGGCCGGCCCGACGGGTCTTGGGATCGAAGAGATCGAGGACCCCGGCAAGTGGGTGCCGCTTGGCCGCGGCACCTATGACTGGGGCTATGACTATGCTCCGACACTGAGCATGAACGGGCGTACTATCGGCATCCCGCGCGGGCGCCTGCTTGGCGGCTCAAGCGCCATCAACGCGATGATGTGGTATCGCGGCCATCCGCATGATTACGATGCCTGGGAGGCTGGCGGCGCCAAGGGCTGGAGCTTCGCCGACGTGCTGCCCTATTTCCGGCGCTGCGAGGACTGGCGCGACGGTGCAAGCGAATTTCGCGGAGCGGGCGGTCCGCTCCGTATCGAGCGCCCGGCGGCACTGCACCCGGTCGCGCAGGCGCTGATCGATGGCGCGGCCGAGATCGGCATCCCGGTGATCGACGATCCGAACGGCCCGAGCAACGAGGGGGCGGCGGCCGCGAATTTCAACATCTTCGACGGCAAGCGCTGGAGTTCGGCGACGGGCTATCTCGTGCCGATCCTGGATCACCCGATGCTGACGGTGCTGACCGGATCCGCGGCCATCGGCCTGACGGTCGAAGGCAGCCGATGCGTCGCGATCAAGCACCTCGTCGGCGGCGAAATCCGCGAGACGCGCGCGCAACAGAGCATCGTGCTCGCGGCAGGGGCCATCGACACGCCACGCCTGCTGATGCTGTCGGGCATCGGCGATCCGGTCGAACTGCAGCGGCTTGGTATTGCGGTCATTTGCGCCCTGCCGGGTGTCGGCCGGAATCTTCAGGACCATCCGCTGGCGCAGGCCTGCGTCTTCCGCGCGAAACGACCGATCGGACCGATAGTGGGCAATGGCGGTGGCTCGATGGTCAACTGGAAGTCACGGCCGGACCTGTCGCAGCCCGACCTGCATGCCTTCCCCGTCCAGGGCAACAGCGCCGAACCGGCGATCCGCGCGCGCTACGATACATCCGGCGATGTCTTTTCCTTCGGTGCGGGCCTGATGCGCTCGAAGAGCGTCGGGCACTTGAAGCTGCTCGACGGCACGCCCGGCGGGCGGCTCGAAATCCAACCGAACTTTCTGGCGGAACCGGAAGACCTCGACGCCATGGTCACTGCGGTCGAGATGGTGATGGAGATGGCGGCTGCAAAGGCGAACGCCGGTCTCTTCCGCAACTTTGCCGCACCTGACCGCCGACTGACCCGCACCGAGACCATCGCCTTCATCCGCGAGGCGTGCTCGACGTTCTTCCACACCTGCGGAACCGCCAAGATGGGCGAGGACGCGATGGCCGTCGTAGACAGCCGTCTCGCCGTGCACGGGCTGGACGGCCTGCATGTCGCCGATGCCTCGGTGATCCCGACGATCCCGACCTGCAACACCCACGCGCCCGCCACGATGATCGGCGAGCGCGCCGCCGATTTCCTGCTCGCGGCGGCAGCTTGAGGATGCCATGACCGACGGAACGCACACAGGGTACCCGCGATGACCCCAAGCCTCATCCTTGCTGCCGACACGCTGCTCACCATGGATGAAGATAACCACGTGCTGCCTGACGGCGCCGTGCTGGTCGAGGATGGTCGTATCGCCGCGGTCAGCGCACTCGCAGCATTGCGCGCTGCGTATCCGGCCGTGGCCGTGAAGAAGCTCGACAATGCGGTGCTTCTGCCCGGGCTGGTCAACGCGCATGCGCATTCCGGCTTTCTGCGCGGCACGGCGGAGCACCTGCCGGTCTGGGACTGGCTGACGCTCCATATCAATCCAATGCATCGCGTGCTGCAGCCGCACGAGGCCGAGGCGGCATCGTGGCTCTGCTACGCGGAATCCGTGCTCGGCGGCACGACCACCGTCGTCGACATGTGGCGGTTCATGGAAGGAAGCGCCAGGGCGGCCGAGGCGATCGGCAACCGCCTGGTCGCCGTGCCTTACGTCGGCGAGCATCCCGACTACAACTACTTCGACACGCTCGACATGAACGAGGCGATGATCGAGGGCTGGCATCGCAAGGCGGGCGGCCGCATCAATGTGTGGGTCGGGCTGGAGCATCTGTTTTATGCCGACGAAGCCGGCCAACGCCGGGCTATCGAACTCGCAAGGAAACACGACACCGGCTTCCACACCCATTGCAGCGAGGCCGAGATCGAGATCGCGGAATTTGAGCGGCGCTACGGCAAACGCCCGATGTTCGCGCTGGACGACCTTGGCTTCTTCGAAACGCCGCGCGCCATGATCGCCCACGCCGTCTGGCTCGATCGAGAAGAGATCGAGCTTATTTCCAAGCGCCGCGTTTCGGTGGCCCACAATCCTGTTTCCAACATGAAGCTGGCAAGCGGCATCGCGTTGGTGGCCGAGATGCTGAAGGCCGGCGTGCCTGTCGGGATCGGCACCGACGGCGAGAAGGAGAACAACAATTTCGACATGTTCGAAGAGATGAAGGTGACTTCGCTGCTGGGCAAGCTGAAGGACCTCGACGCCGCCGCCATGGATAGCTGGCAGGTGCTGCGGATGGCCACCATTCTCGGCGCCAGAGCGATCGGCCTCGACCACGAGATCGGCTCGATCGAAGTCGGCAAGCGCGCCGACATCATCGCGGTCCGCACCGATACGCCGCGCATGACGCCCGTCTTCCGCGACGGACCTTATTTCAACTTCCATCACAATCTTGTCCACGCTGTGCGCGGCAGCGACGTGTCTTTGACTATGGTCGATGGCGAAATCCTGGCCGAGGACGGCGCGTTGCGCACCGGCGACCTGCGCGAGATCATCGCCGAAATCCATCGCGTCGCGCCTGGTCTGTTCGCCCGGCGCGCCGCTTTCCTTGCCGAGAATTCCGGCGGCAGCCTGCAATGGACCCAATAGGGCGGGCCTCGGTGATGAAGACGACGGACAGGGCGGCACTGGACGATTGGTACGCGGTGGAGACGGTCGCCGATCTAGATGGCGCGCCGAGCCGCACGCGGCTGCTCGGCCAGGACATCGAACTGGTCCGTGACATCACGGGTGCAATCACGGTTCGGGAGATACTGGACGACGGCAACCGCGGCCCCGCGCTGCCCGTCCGGCAGCGCTACGGCTGCGTCTGGACGACGCTGGGCCGGCCCGGGAAGGAAATCTTCGAGATCGCCGAGGCATCGGAGCCCGACCGCCGATACGTGCCCTGCGGCTGGGTGACGATGCGGGCTTCGGGTTTGCGCGTCGTAGAGAATTTCCTCGACATGGCGCATTTCCCCTTCGTGCATACCGACATTCTCGGTTCGGAGCCGCACACGGAAGTGCCGGCCTATCTGAGCGAGATACGTCGCGAGGTGGACGAGGTCTGGGCGACCAACTGCACGTTCTTCCAGCCGCGCATTGCCGCAACGGAAAGCTCCGGCGCGTTTGTGCATCTGACCTATCGTGTGCCGAGCCCATTCGTTGTGATGCTCTACCGTGTATGCCCCGGAGCGCCCGGTCGGCTCGATGCGATCGCGCTGTTCATCCAGCCCATCGAGGAAGACCTCTGCCGCGCCCAGCCGGTCATGTATCTTGTCGACTCCGCTTCGACGCAGACGGCGTTGCTCAACTTCGAACAGGTCATCTTCCTGCAAGACCGGATCATCGTGGAGAACCAGCGGCCGCTGCGCCTTCCGCTCGAGCCGCGGATGGAAATCCCGACACGCGCCGACGGTTCCTCCATTGCCTATCGCCGCTGGCTGAAGGAAAAAGGCATTCGTTTCGGCACGACCGCGGTAGCCACATGACCGGGCCGGATCTCCAGGTGCTTCGCCCGGCCTCCGTTGCCGAGGCGCTGTCGTTGGCAGGGGAGTGCGCATCGCAACTGGTCGCCGGAGGCACGGCGCTGCAACTCTGCTGGGCCAAGGGCCTGCCAAAGCCGCGGTGCCTCATCGACATCGGCCGTATCGCCGGCCTGAAGGGCATCCAACCGGCCGCCGATGGGTTTCGCATCGGCGCACTGACGACCCTGGGTGCCTTGGAGCGTGACCGGGCAATAGGCGAGAATTTGCCTCTGCTCGCCGCCGCCGTCCGCGCCACGGCGGGACCTGCCGTCCGCAATCTCGGAACTCTGGGCGGCAACGTCGCCGGGCGCATGGGTTGCCTTCTGCCGGCCCTGCTCGCGACCGACGCGCAGCTGGAGATCGTCTCACCGGCCGGGCACGCCGTCGTGTCGCTCGCGCAATGGCTGGCCGCGGCGCCGTCCGCGGGCCTCATCAAGGCGGTGATTGTTCGACCGCAACCAACTGCCGCTCGCTGGACCCATCGCAAAGTCGGCCTGCGCGCCGCCTTTACCCGAAGCGTGGCCGGTATCGCCGGGCTGATCGAAACGGCGCATGATCGCATCATCGTCGCGCGGCTCGCGGCCAGCGGCGGCGGGCAAGCGGCCCGTCTCGACCGCGCTGAAGCGCTGCTTGTCGGCCGGCACCTGCGGGAGATCGATTGGGCCGAGCTGCACGCCGCAATTCTCGAAGAGGCGCCGGCGATCGATGATGCATGGCGGTCCGACCGCTATCGGCGCAGTGTCGTGGCGAATGCGCTGGTCTTCGGGCTCGGCGGAAAGTTGTCCCAAGGAGCACATTCGCCGCGCCGGCGGACCGTACCGTCCGGAGACCCACCTGCCGAAATTCTCGTGTCCCGATCGGAGACCGGTGCACGCTGGTACCAGCGGCCGGACGGTGCGCCGAAAATCGCAGGCAGGCTCGAATACCTGACCGACCATCGCGAGCCCGGCATGCTGGTCGGGCGCATTCGGCGTGCCGGCGTTCCCCATGCAAGGATCGTTTCCATCGATACGAGCGCGGCCGAGGCGCTGCCCGGCGTCGCGGCGGTTGTAACGCACCGCGACATCGCCGGCAGCAATGCCTACGGCATTGTCGTGCAGGATCAGCCTGCACTGTGCTTCGACAAGGTGCGCTATATCGGCGACGCTGTTGCTGCCGTTGCCGCTGTTGACACGAAGACGGCCGAACGCGCGCTTGCTCTCATCAGGGTCGAATACGAGCCGCTGCCAATTGTGAGCGATCCCCAACAGGCACTCGCCGCTGGAGCCGAGCCGGTCCACGTCTCAGGCAATCTGCAGTGCAGCTTCGAGTTCATACGTGGCGATGCCGCCGCGGCTTTTGCCAAGGCGGCTCATATCGTCGAGGCTGTCTACGAAACGCCGAGCCAGATGCACGGCTTTATGGAGACGGAGGGCGGCTACGCTTTCGTAGGTACGGATGGCACCCTGAACGTCTTTGCCGGTGGGCAGCATGGCCGCCGCGACCGCATGCAGCTCTCGCGCATCCTCGGCATGCCGCAAGAGCAGATACGGGTGGTCACCAGCCCGACTGGCGGCGCTTTCGGCGGCAAGGACGAGCTGACCGTGCAGCCGGCCCTGGCCCTGCTGGCACCAAAGACCGGACGCGCCGTGCGGCTGCATCTCGGCCGGGCGGATTCCGTCATCGCGGGTACCAAGCGCAATGCGATGCGCATCCATATGCGCACCGCCTGCGACGCCGAGGGTCGGCTGCTCGCCCAGCAGGTGGATGTGATCGCGGATGCCGGCGCGTATGCGTCGCTCGGCCCGGGCGTTCTTGAGACAGCGCTCGAACACGCCTGCGGGCCATATGTCGTTGCCAACATCCTCAGCTCGGGCCGGCTCGCCTACACCAATAACGGCGTCTGCGGCGCGTTTCGTGGCTTCGGTGCCAACCAGATGGCCTTTGCGGTAGAGTGCCAGCTGGATCGGCTGGCCGAAGCCGCCGGCATCGAGATTATCGAGATACGGCGCCGCAATTTGCGCGAGCCTGGCACGCGAGGCCATCTCGGCCAGCAGGTCGCGCCGTCCGAACGTCTGGCCGAGATGCTGCAAGCCGCCGCTGCTGACCCGATCTGGGCCAAGGCGCGCGGCCCGTCGTTCGACGGCTATGAGACGATCGGCGTCGGCATGGCGATGAACTATCAAGGCAACGGACTCGGCACGCTGCCGCCGGACCCGGCCGGAGGCGCGTTGCGCCTGGCTCCGGATGGCATGATCGAAGCTCTCTACGGCCTGGACGAGATGGGACAGGGCCTGCTCACCTCGGTGAAGCCGCGGTCGCCGGAGCGCTCGGCTGCGGCCGCGACGATGTCCGGCCGGTCACCGGCGATACGGCGGCGACGCCCGAATCCGGTTCCTCTACCGCCTCGCGCGGCACTCACGTGGCCTGGCGGGTCGCGGCAGTCGCCGCACCACCTTTTACGCGCGACCTGCTGGCCGCAGCGGGCCAGCTGCTTTGCCGCGAAGCCGGGACGCTGGCGCTGGCGCCCGGCGGCATCGTCGAGCGACATTCCAACAGCGGCTCACGGCTCATGAGTTTCGCCGAGCTTGCCAAGGCGTTGCCTCCGGACCGGCTGCCAGCTGCTGCCGTCAGCTTTGAGTTTCCGAAATCGGACTATCTGGAAGGCAATGCACGTCTGATCTTCGCCTTCGGCGCGACACTGGCGCGCGTTGCCGTGAGCCGCATCACTGGGCAGGTACGCGTGCTCGAGCTCCATCAGCACACCGCGGCCGGACCGATGCTCGATGCTGCCGCCTATCTTGGCCAGATCGAAGGCGGCGGCGTCCAGGGGCTGGGCTTCACCCTCACTGAGGACGCGGCGATGCGGGATGGCCGGTATCTTGCCGGCAACCTCGATTTCTACATGCTGCCAGGCATTGCCGACACGCCGGAAAGCCTCGCGACCTTCGCGTTGGAGGATCTGGACGAGAACGACCCGTTCGGTCCGCGCGGAGTTGGTGAGCTTGGCATTGGCGCCGTGACGCCAGCCATCGTCAACGCGATTGCGGATGCCACAGGAGCTTGGCCCGAGCGCATCCCGGTCGATCCTGAATGGGTACTCGACGCCCTGCAGAGGAGTGCAGCGTGAGTGCCGAGATCGAGATTACCTTTAACCTCAACGGCTGCCGCCGGGCGCTGGCCATGCCTGCCGAGTTACGCCTGATCGACCTGCTACGCGACCATTTCGGCATGACTGCCGCCAAGATGGCTTGCGGCATCGGCCGCTGCGGCGCTTGTTCCGTGCTGATGGATGATCGCGCGGTCAATGGCTGTCTGGTCATGTCGTGGCAGCTCGACGGGGCCACCATCATCACCCCGGAAGGTTTCGACGATCTTCCCGAAGCCATTGTCCTGCGCGAGGCTCTGGCGACCGAAAACGCCTTCCAGTGCGGCTACTGCGCACCCGGCATCACTGTTGCGCTGACCGCCCTGCTGCTGGAGAATCCGGCTCCTGATGAATCTCAGCTCCGCGCTGCGCTCGAAGGCAATATCTGCCGCTGTACCGGCTATCATTCCATCATCCGCGGTGCTCTCGCCGCGGTCGAGGCGCTCGCTTGCGGGATACGGACATGACGATCATCATCCGAAATGATGAAGCCAGACATGCAGGCGTCAAGGCGTTCCTGGCCAAACCCAGAATGCGGCACCTGATCGGCGGCGGCTGGTGCGACGCCAGCGATGGCGCAATCTTGCCCGCGACCGATCCTGCGAATGGCGACACGCTCGCGCTGCTGGCGCAAGGCACAGCCGGTGACGCCGGGCGCGCCGTTGCTGCGGCGCGTGCTGCTTTCGAAGGCGAGAGCTGGCGCGACATGACACCGTCGGCACGCGGCAAGCTGCTATGGCGCATCGCCGACCTGATTGAGCGCCATGCCGATGAGCTTGCAGAGCTCGAGACGCTTGACCAGGGAAAGTCGTTGAAGACCTCGCGCTTCGCCGAGATTCCCGCCTCGGCCGAGCAGTTCCGCTATTTTGCCGGTTTTGCCACGAAAATCCTCGGCACGACCATCCCCACCTCCATCAGCTACCAACCGGCGGGCAGCAAGATTTTCGCCTATACGGTGCGCGAGCCGATCGGTGTCGTGGCAGCCATAACGCCATGGAATTCGCCGCTGCTCATGGCCTCGATGAAGCTCGCCCCGGCGCTTGCCGCCGGCTGTACGATCGTGCTCAAGCCGGCTGAGGAAACGTCGCTCACCGCGCTCAGACTCGGCGAACTGATGATCGAAGCCGGCTTGCCGGACGGCGTCGTCAATATCGTGACCGGTCTCGGTGAAACTGTGGGCGCAGCATTGGCTGCAGATTCCGATGTCGATAAGGTCGCCTTCACCGGCTCGACGGAAGTCGGAAAGATGATCGTCTCCGCAGCGCGCGGCAATCTGAAGAAGCTGACGCTCGAACTGGGCGGCAAGTCGCCGGCCATCATCATGCCCGATGCGGACATGGGGCTCGCAATCCCCGGAGTGGCCCGGGGGATCTTCGCCAATGCCGGCCAGGTCTGCGTCGCCGGCTCGCGTGTCTATGCGCATCGCTCGATCTACGACCGTCTGGTGGAGGGTCTGGCGGAAGAGGCGCGAAAGCTGCGTCTCGGACACGGGCTTGACCCGAACACCGACCTTGGTCCGCTGGTCAACGGAACCCAGGCTGCGCGCGTCGCCTCCTATGTCGGCGATGGTGCTTCCAGCGGCGCCGAGATCATCACCGGTGGCCGGCGCTTCGACAACTTCTTCGAGCCGACCGTGGTCACCGGCGTCCGCCCGGACATGCGCATGATGCGCGAGGAAATCTTCGGCCCGGTGGTTGCCGTGACACCGTTCGACGATGTCGCGGAGGCGGTAAGCCATGCGAACGACTCGCCCTACGGCCTCGCCGCAAGCGTCTGGACCCGCGACCTTTCCACTGCGCATCGCCTTGCCGCACGTGTCCGGTCGGGCACCGTCTGGATCAATTGCCATTCCTACTTCTCGCCGGAATTGCCGAAGGGCGGCCACAAGCAATCCGGTTGGGGCTATGAGAACGGCGCACCGGGCCTGGAGAACTATCTCGAGACGAAAACGGTCTGCGCGGTGATTTAGCCGCGCCTTTTTTCGCGATGTTCGCGGACCGGCGGCTGACAGCCTTTCCATCCGCGAACAAGGATGATCGACGTTGCGCTTGACTCGTCCATATTATCCGTAATAAATCATACATATTGCCTCGAAAAAAGACGGCAGGTCTGGGAGGACCGATGAAAATCACGGCCATCAAGGCGCGCGTCTGCAATGCGGAAATGCGCAACTGGGTCTTCGTTCGGGTCGAAACCGACGAGCCTGGCCTGTTTGGCTGGGGTGAGGCAACGCTGGAATGGAAGACCCGAGCCGTCGTTGGGGCGCTTCAGGATCTTGAGGCACTGCTCATCGGGCAAGATCCACGCAATGTGGAGCAGTGCTACCAGATACTTACGCGGCACGGCTTTTGGCGTCTCGGCGTCGAGGGAATGTCAGCCGTCAGCGGCATCGAGATTGCGCTCTGGGACATCCTGGGCAAGTCATTGGGCGTCCCCGTCTGGCGCCTTTTGGGCGGCCGGGTCCGCGACTATCTGCGCACCTATACGCATCTCGGCCTCGGGGACATGAAGGCGGTCTATGAGACCGGATCCGCGGATGCCATCGTGGAACGCGGAAGTATCGTGACGCAAGCAGGCTACGATGCGGTCAAGGTAGTCTGCATTCCCTACACCCACTACGTATCGCCCGCCAAGGCAATCGACTCCGTTGCCAATATGGTCGGCTCGCTTCGCGAGGCGGTGGGCCCGGATATCGACATCATGGTCGATTTCCACGGACGCCCTGCATCGGTTAACGCGGCGATGGATTACCTCAAGGCAATCGAGCCGGCCCGCATCATGTTCGCGGAAGAGCCAGTGCCACCCGAAGATGTTGCCGGACTGGCACATATTACGGCGCGATCGGCCGTGCCGATCGCGTCCGGCGAGCGGCTGATCGGGCGCCGCGAATTCACGCACTCGATCGCAGCCCGCGCCTTCAACATTGCCCAGCCGGATATTTGCCACACCGGCGGTCTGCTCGAGACAAAGAAGATCGCGGCCATGGCGGAAACCGCAGGCATCGGCCTTGCGCCGCACAATCCGCTCGGTCCGATCGCCGGTGTGGCTGCTCTTCATTTCGGCATATCGACGCCAAACGTTGTCATTCAGGAGGAGATGTCCGGTGCCGTCGCCTGGTACGACGACGTCGTCACCTGGCCAATTCAGCGTAAGCCAGGCCGCTGGGATCTGCCCGAACTGCCGGGCCTTGGGGTCACCGTCAATGAGGACGTGATCGCGCGCCATCCCTTCAAGCAGGAAGTGCTGCATGCCCGCAACGCCGTCATGCCGGACGGCACCGTGGTGGACTGGTGAATGCAATGGCAGGACGGCTGCAAGGAAAGATCGCAATCATCACGGGCGCCGGCCAAGGCATCGGTGCCGCCATCGCCCGCGCCTTTGCGATGCAGGGGGCAAAGACCGTCATTGCCGAACTGAATGCGGCAAGCGGAAAAGCGATCGCCGACGAATTGCGTGCCCAGGGCGCGGACGCCCTGTTCATCGAGACGGACGTCACCGGCGCATCCGCAGTCGCGAACATGGTCTCCCGGACGATCGCGGCCTATGGTGGCGTCGACATTCTGGTCAACAATGCCGGTGCCAACGTCTTCTACGAACCACTGGCGATGCCGGATGATGAATGGGAGCGCTGCCTCAAGCTCGATCTCCAGGCCGCGTGGTTCTGCGCCAAGGCGGTTTTGCCGACGATGCTGGCGAGGGGCTCGGGGTCCATCGTCAACATAGCGAGCTGTCACGCGTTCCAGATCATTCCCCATACGTTCCCGTATCCGGTCGCCAAGCATGCACTTTTGGGCCTGACCCGTTCGCTTGCCATCGAATATGCCGCACGCGGTATCCGGGTGAACGCGATCGCACCCGGCTATATCGAGACGCCGATCGCGGAAGCCTACTGGAACACATTCCCGAACCCCGCCGAGGAGAAGCGGCGAGCCTACGACCTCCATCCGCCCAAGCGTATTGGCCGGCCGGACGAGGTTGCAATGACGGCGGTTTTCCTCGCTTCCGACGAAGCGCCGTTCATAAATGCCGAGACGATCACCATCGATGGTGGGCGCTCGGTTCTCTACCACGACTAGCAACCACCATTGAGCTCAGGGAGGATCTTCATGAAAACCACAACAAAGGCTTTGGCGACATTTGCGGTACTGGCTGCCGGACTGATGAGTGGCGCAGCAAGCGCAGACGACATCAAGATTGGTTACATCAACAAGATGGGAGACCACCCATGGTTCGTCGCCGAAGTCGGCGGCGCCAAGAAAGCGGCTGAGGCGGCCGGGGCTGCATTCGTGTCGCAGGACGTTCAGTTTGACGCCAATTTGACGATCACGACCTTCGATACGATGGTCGGCGATGGCGTGAAAGGCATCGCCATCGTTGTCCCCGACAAGGCGCTGGGACCGGTCATCGCGGAGAAAGCAAAGGCCGCAAAAATTCCCCTGGTGGCGGTGGACGACGATATCTACTACCAGGATGGCACCCAGGTCCCCTATGTCGGCATGAATGCCTACAACATCGGTGCGCGGGTGGGCGAAGAGCTTGCCAAGCTCTACAAGGCTGAAGGCTGGGCCGGCAAAGAGGTGCGCATCGCCTCGATCGAGGACCGCAAGGCCGATACCTGCATGCAGCGCAACAAGGGCGCGGAAGAAGCGTTCCTGAAGGCGGTGCCCGATTTCAAGCCGGGCAACATCGTTCGCGTCCCCTACGACAATACGATGGTCAACGCCATCGATGTGATGACCACCACATTGACGGCCAATCCCAGCGTCACGAACTGGATATTCTATTCATGCAACGATGATGGCGTGCTGGGTGGTGCGCGAGCACTGGAGAATGCCGGCTATTCCGCAGACCAGGGCATGGGGATCGGCATCGACGGGAGCCGCGCCTGCGACGCCTTCGGATCCGGAAAGCCCTCGGCGTTCCGTGGTACGATGTGGCTCAATTCGGAAAATCATGGCGCGCTGGCGGTGAAGATTCTCTTGGCCTCCATTAAGGACGGAACGAAGCTTCCCGTTCAGTCCTTCACCGACCCGGAATACATCACCGCCGACAATTTTGCGTCGGACTACAAAGCCAAGCTCTGCCACTGAACCAGATATGCGTCATGCGCCGCAGGGCGCATGACGCTCTTTGGGCCGGCAGTTCGTCGGCAGGCACACGGGATCGATCCTCGGGAGTGAGCTTTTGATGCAATCGGATTTCTTCTCGCTCGATAGGATTTCGAAGCGCTTCGGCGTCGTGCAGGCGCTCGACAATGTCTCGATTGCCTTTCGGCCAGGAGAGGTGCTCGCCCTGGTTGGCGAGAATGGCGCCGGCAAATCGACAATGATGCGAATTCTCGAAGGCGTGTTCGCACCGGACACCGGCACCGTGCTGCACGGCTCCACGCCGATCGTTTTCGGCGAACCCCGCGACAGCCACAGAGCCGGAATACGCGTCATCCATCAGGAGCCGGAGATCGTTCCGAACCTGACGGTGGCCGAGAATATTTTCGTCGGCGAACTGCCGCGGCTGGCAGGCGTCCTGCTCGACTGGCACAGGCTCGAGGAGCAGACCGACAAGGTGCTTGCGACCTTCGCCATGCAGCAGGATATGCGGCCGCGTCAACTCTGCAGCACACTCGGTCCGGCACAGCGCCAGATGATCGAAATCATGCGCGCCATACGTGCCGGCGGCCGGCTGATCGCATTTGATGAGCCAACCTCGTCGCTGACCGACGACGAAGCGCGCCGTCTGTTTTCAGTAATTCGCCGGCTGCGCGAAGAGGGCACTTCGATCGTCTACATCTCTCACAGGCTGAACGAGGTCATCGACCTTGCGGATCGCATTGTCGTTTTGCGGGACGGCCGGCTGGTCGATGATTCCCCCGCGGCCGGTGCCAGCGAGCAGACCATAGCCAAGCTCATGGTCGGCCGCGACATTGCCGATCTGTTTACGCGCGAGACGTGGCAATCGGGGCAACCGTTGCTGGAGGTGACGGGCCTGACCACTGACCACGTCACCGATGTGAGCCTCAAGGTCCGCCATGGCGAGGTCCTCGGCATTGCCGGCCTTATGGGTGCGGGTCGATCCGAGTTGGCAAAGGCGATTGTCGGCTATGACAGGCGTCTCGACGGAAGCATAACGATGAATGGGGTGCCCGTTGGCCCTAACAGTCCGCATGCAGCGATCGTGGCGGGCATCGGCTTTGCCCCGGAAGACCGCAAGCACGAGGCGCTGCTGTTGTTCCGAAGCATTCTTGATAACGCCTCGCTTTGCGTGCCCGACAGAACGTCGACCTTCGGCTTCTTCAACCGGCGCAAGGCACTGGAGATCGTCTCACCACTGGCAGCAAAGATGTCGATCAAGGCGCCCGACCTCGACGAACAGGTTTCCAAACTGTCGGGTGGCAATCAACAGAAGGTCGTTCTCGCGCGCTGGCTTGCGCGGCAGCCGATGCTTCTCATCCTCGACGAGCCGACCCGCGGCATCGACATCGGCGCCAAGGCGGAAATCTATCGCCTGATCGATGAACTCGCCGCCAGCGGCATCGGCATAATCCTGATTTCCTCGGAAATGCCGGAACTGATCGGGCTCGCCGACAGGGTGCTTATCATGGCTGGAGGTCGGATCACGGCCGAACTTTCCCGCCCTGACATCGACGAGACCACGATCCTGAAATACGCCATGCCGCAATCTGTAGCATCGCTCGGAGGACAAATTCAGTGAACAGCCTTGAGCTCAGGACAGCAACAACACAAACCGGAAAAAGGCGCGCTTCGTTGCGCATCGCAGAGCGCATCGGCATTCACAACATAAGTCTTCTTGTTGCTCTCGTCATTCTCGTGCTCATTTTCGGCACCCTGAGAGGCGACGTGTTCTTCTCGAGCCGAAACCTGCTGAACATCGGTCTGGGCATCACCATCCTGGGCGTCCTGGCGATGAGCCAGACCGTGGTCATCGTCGCCGGCGGGCTTGATATTGCTGTCGGCGCAATTGTCGGTCTGACCACGGTATCGACGGCAATGGCCATCCAGGCCACCGGATCACCCACCGCGGGCATTCTTGCCGGCCTGGTCCTGGGCGGTCTTGCCGGCCTCGTGAACGGCATCATCATCACCTATGGGCGGGTCAACGCTGTCATCGCGACTCTCGGTACGATGGCGATCTTCCGCGGCATCGCTTTCATCATGTCCGATGGGCAATCGATCGCGATTTTCAGCGAGACTTTCCGCTTCATCGGGATCGGACGAATCTTCGGCCTGCCTCTGCTGATCTGGATTCTTTTGCTGACCGCCATCGTGTTCCATCTCTTTCTTGCCCGCTCGATCGTTGGCCGCAACATCTATGCCCTGGGCGGCAATCCCGTTGTCGCACGCTTCTCCGGCATCAACATCAACCGCTACCGCGTCGGCATCTACATCATGAGTGGAGTGGCGGCCGGATTGGCCGGGATTCTGTTGGCTGCCCGTACCGGCTCCGGGCAGCCCGTATCCGGATCCCAAGGCCTGGAACTCGAGGCCATCACAGCGGCCGTTCTGGGTGGCTGCGCCTTGCAGGGCGGCAAGGGCACGATCGTCGGCGCACTGCTGGGCGTCGCCATCATTGGCGTCCTCAACAACGGAATGATACTGACCTCCGTGCCAACCTTCTATCAGTTGCTTGCCAAGGGCTCGCTGCTGATACTTGCTGTGGTAATTGCCGAGTACCACTTGAACAGGACATGACGATGGACGCGGCGATCGCTTCGACTGGCCAAGGCAAGCAGGACATTCCTGCCGCAGATGGCACCACGTCATCGCTCAAGGATCGCATCGCACGCGATCTCGGACAGCGCATCCTCGCCGGCTCCTACGCCCAGCACTCCATCCTGCCGACGGAAGCCGAACTCTGCGTTATCTACGGGGCGAGCCGCACCGCGCTTCGCGATGCTCTTCTGACGCTTTCGGCGAAAGGGTTGATCGAGGCACGCAAGCGGGCCGGGACGCGTGTGCGCGTATCGAGCGAATGGAACAGGCTGGATGCACAGGTTCTGGAATGGATGCGCGATATCGAGCCTGACCTCGATTTCGTCCGTGGATTGATCGAGGCGCGGCTGGTCATTGAACCCGCTGCCGCCCAACTTGCGGCCAAGATGGCGACGTCAGGCGATCTCGCAGTCATCGAAGCGGCGTATGAAGCCATGCGCATTGCTCCGCAGGACGATCTCGCTGCGTGTCTCGATGCCGACGTCAGGTTTCATACCGCCATCCTTCGTGCCAGCCGCAACCCGGTATTCGCCAATCTCGGCAATATGCTTGCGGCCGCCCTCAGCTTCTCCTTCCGCCTGACCACATCGGCCACCGCTAATTACCAGCAGACGCTGAGCGCGCATGGCGACGTGCTGGAGGCAATCAGGATGCGCAGGGCCGACGACGCTCACGATCAGATGAAGGCGCTCATCGGCATCGCGTCGAACGACCTTCTTGCAGTGGCTCGCAAAGGCCGCCATCAACAGCCGATCGCCGCTGCCAAGGCCGACACCGTCTGAACTGATGGCCCCGACGATCAAGATCAGAAGCGGAGACCTGTCCGCTGAAATCGTCCCGTCGCTTGGGGCAGGTCTTGCGAGACTGGACTGTGGGCGCGTGCCGCTCTTCCGGCCGTGGCCGGATGGCGGGAGCAGCAACCCGTTCGACCTTGCCTGCAACCTGCTTTTGCCGTGGTCAAATCGCATCTCGGGCGCCGGGTTCACATTCGACTCCAAATTCCACGAACTGCCTGCCAATGTTGCAGGCGAGCCATTTCCCATTCACGGCAATGGATTTTCGAGCGAGTGGGACGTCGACAGCGTAGCGCAGGACAACGCAAAGCTGTCCCTCATCAGCAATGGACCCGGCCCATACCGATATCGCGCCGAGGTGCGCTACACTCTGACCGGACAGGGGCTCGAGCTGACGCTTCGCATCGTCAATCGGGCGTCGATCAGGTTGCCGTTCGGGCTTGGCATCCATCCATGGTTCCCGAGAACGGCACGAACCGCGCTTCATGCGCCGGCCTCGCAGGTTTGTCTCGAACTGCCCAACCATCTCCCCGAACGGTTTGTGGATATCAAAACCCGTCCCCATTGGGATTTCGGCGCCCCGGCCGTATTGCCGAGTGGATGGATAAACAATCTGTTTGCTGGTTGGAACGGCGTCGCCACCATATCGTGGCCGGAGCATAGTTGCAGCCTGCGGATTGAAGCTTCATCGCCCTTGAATTTCTACCTGGTCTATTCGCCATCGGACGAGAGCGACTTCTTCTGTTTTGAACCGGTCAGTCATGCTGTCGATGCTCACAATCGTGGTTCGATCGACAAATGGAATGGACTGTCGGTGCTTGGGCCCGGCGAGGCCCTGGCAGCCCGTTGCAGCTTCGCCGTCAGTTAGGCGGATCTCTGCGGCGCCCTCGAATTGGCGGATGTCGGCCAGCATGTCCGGTGAGAACGAAGCCGGCTTTTCGTCCAAACGGAGCTTGGGAAGAGGGAACTCCGGCGACCGGGAACCCGTGAGCCCGTTCGACGTTTGCCGGATGTCGCGGCGCAGTTCGTCTGCTTGACGGCCCCCAAAAATGTGCCTGGCAGGATTGGATCAATGACGGATGTTGAACCAAAAGAATTCGTGCTCGCAGGCATCGTCATGAAGCGACTGGTCTCCGGCGAACAGACGGGAGGCTTGTTGAGTCTCTTCGAAAACAGAAGCGACGGGCACACGAAAACACCAATCCATGTTCATGCGAATGACGACGAGACGGTCTACGTCATCGAAGGGCAGTTGACCGCAATTGTGGACGGCGTGGTCCGAACGCTCTCGCCCGGCGAGAGCATGTTTTTGAAGCGGGGCATCCCGCACCAGCTTATGAATCCCGGCAATCAGCTCGTTCGCTATATCCTGATAGACACGCCAAGTGTGTTCGAGCGGTTTCTCGCCGAAGGTGGCCATGAACTCGGCAAGGGAGAGGTGGTCGGGCCGCCGACGCCTGCCGATATCGAGCGGCTCAAAGCAGCCGCGCCGAAGCATGGGATTACGCTTCTGCAAGACTGGCCGGCAAGAGAGTAGGAGGCTTCGTGACGGCGGCTTGGATCGCCGCTAAAGCCGGCCCTTGCCCGAGGAACCGGTATTGGCTAGCCGCCGGCAATCCAATCCGAGAGGCTGCGGGCAAAGCTTCGCGGCACGATGAGCTCGCATGCGGTCTCGCCGGTGCGCAGGAAGAGCACGGGCACGTGATGGAAGGATGTCAGTACGGCGCGGCCCGGAGCGGCGGTCGGCGCGTGCCAGTCGACGGCAATGCAGCCGGACAGAAGCCTTGCGATGTCAGGGCGGGCCATTTTCAAACGAGCACGACCTTCCCCAAGGGGAACGGAACAGCCGAGATCGGGGTCGACGACAAGGGCTGGCACTTCTGTGCCTTCGTCGAGAGCCAGCCAAAGGCGGCGAGGTGCAACGCGGATAATTAGAAGCCCCTTGTGGCGAACCGTCTCTCCGACCGAAGCAGGAAGTTTCTTGCCGAGCGACGCCGAGACGCTCTTTTCGAATTGTCTCAGTGTCGCGTCCCAGCCCTCGACCTGGATAAGCGGACAATCGGCCACGGACAGGCTGAAATCCCGCGAAGAGGTCAAGCTAGCCATGCAGCCGTTCTCCCTGTGGATCGACGAATACCGGCGAGACAATGCGGGCGAGAACCGTTTCGGCCTTCATCGGATAGACCGCCACGACCTCGCTTCCTTCTGCCGCGACATCACCGGCAAGCAGGGCCAGCCCGACATAATGGCCGCGTTCGGGACTGAAAGTGACGGAGGTGATGCGACCGCGCCCATGGCCATAGGGTTTCTCATCCGGCAGGAACAGGATGGCGCCGCCGCGCAGGCGTTTTCCGTCCTCGATGCATTCCAGTCCGACCAGACGCTGCCGGTTGGGCGCCCGGAGGGCAGGGCGCCGTCGCAGGACGTCGCCGACGAAGCCGCTGCGCTTGCCGACCATGCGGCCGAGGCCGAGATCGTCGAGCGTCGTGCGCCCATCGATCTCCGGTCCGGCGACATGGCCCTTTTCGACGCGTAGCGCGCCAAGCGCCTCAACGCCGTAAGGCTTCAGGTCGAAGGGTCTGCCGGCTTCGAGCAAGCGGCTCCAGAGCTGTTCACCCGCAGTGGCGCCGACATAGACTTCGTAAGCACGCTCGCCGGAATAACTGAGACGCAGGATGCGGAGCCCACGGCCCTCCCACTCGCTTTCGAGTAGCCCCATATGCGGAAGCGCCTCATCGGAAACGTCAAGAGCAGGAAAAGCAGCACCGAGGATTGCGCGGCTCTTCGGCCCAGCGACCGACATCGCTGCCCATTCGTCACTTACCGAGGTCACTGCCACACGCAAATCCGGCCAGGCCGTGTCGAGCAGGAATTCGAGACGCGACAGCACGTCGGCGGCCTTGGCCGTCGAAGTGGTCATGAAGAACCGGTTTTCCGCCAGCCGCGTCGTGGTGCCGTCGTCGAAGACGATGCCGTCGTCACGCAGCATGACGCCGTAGCGGGCGCGGCCTACCGCCAGTTTGGCAAAGCCGTTGGCGTAGACGCGGTCGAGGAAGATTGCCGCATCCGGGCCCTGGACATCAATCTTGCCAAGGGTGGAAATGTCCATAAGGCCCGCCGCCTGACGTACGGTACGCATTTCGGCGACATAGGCGTCGTTCACGTCGCGCCCCGACTGCTGGTAGAAATAGGGGCGCATCCAGAGCCCGACCTCGAGCATCTCGGCGCCGTTCGCCATGTGCCAGTCGTGCATCGGCGTGCGGCGGATCGGCTTGAAATGATGGCCGATGGCGCGCCCGGCAAGCGCCCCGATGGCAACCGGCGTATAGGGCGGGCGGAAGGTCGTGGTGCCGGTCTCGGGGATCGTTGCGTTGCGCAGCGCTGCCATGGCGGCAAGTGCGGGAAAATTGCTGGTCTTGCCCTGATCGGTGCCCATGCCGAGCGTGGTGTAGCGTTTCAGGTGCTCGACCGATTCATAGCCCTCGCGATGGGCGAGCTCGATGTCTTTTGTCGTCACATCCATCTGGAAATCGACAAAGGCTTTTCCGAGTCCGACCGACGGGATTTCGCGAAATGAAATTGTGGCGGTCTCGCCGAGATCGAGTCTGGACGGATCGGGCACCGGCGCCGACTTGCCGCAGGAGACTGCCGCGTCGATGCCGGCGCGATGACCGTCCTCGATGGCTTCGGCAGTTGCAAAGGCCCCCATCATCGCGCCGGCGCCGAACCCGCCGGCCGGAAACGCGCCCGGCACGAAGCCGCCGATGTCGTCGCGATAGACAGGTTTGACACCAAGGTGCGAGGTGAGATGCACGGTTGGCGACCAGCCGCCGGAGATGCAGACCAGGTCGCAGGCGGCCGAGGACTGGCCCTCCGGCCCGTTGAGCGTGACGTGCCTGACGGCATGGCCGCCGTGCACGTCGACGATGCGTGCTGCGGCCCGCACCACCACGCCGAGCCGTGCGGCTTCTGCCGCAAGTGCTGCGGGCGGGACTGCGCGCAGATCGGCAACCGTCACCTCCGCGCCGGCTGCGGCATAGTCGAAGGCGGTGCGCCAGGCACCGTCATTGGTGGTGGCGACAATGATTTTCTTGCCCGGCAGGACGGCGAAACGGTTGAGATAGGTCCGGGCGGCCGCGGCAAACATGACGCCGGGCCGGTCATTGTTCGAGAACACCATCGGCCGCTCGATGGCGCCGGTGGCAAAAACGATCGAGCGCGCGCGCAGCATGGTGACCGTTTGCCGTGTCTGGCCATTCGGCTGCGGATCGGTTGGATCGCGCTGTTCGACCAGTCCAAGGACATTGCCGTCATAGCTGCCGAAAGCGGTCGTCCGCTTCATCAGCGCGACGGTTTCGAAGCCCTCCAACTCGGCCTCGGCCTGCCTCAGCCATGCGGCCGCTGCGTTGTCGGACGGTTCCGCCAGAAGCTGGCCGCCAAGCAGGAAATCCTGCTCGATCAGCGCGACCCGCGCGCCGGCCGCGGCGGCTGCCCGCGCCGCCGACAATCCCGCCGGGCCGCCGCCGACGATGGCGACATCGGCGAAGGCATGACGGACCTCGTAGTGGTCGGGATCCGGGCCGGTGCCGGCCCTGCCCAGGCCGGCCGCCTTGCGGATAAAGTGCTCGTAGAACATCCAGGCGCGGCGCGTCGGGCCCATGAAGGTCTTGTAGTAGAAGCCGGCGGACAGAAACGGTGCCAACAGCCCGTTGACGCTTTGCACGTCGAAGGCAAGCGATGGCCAGCGGTTCTGGCTCTCCACGGCCATGCCGTCGGCGAGTTCCAGCGTCGTCGCCGGCAGGTTCGGCTCGCGCCTGCCGGCGCTCCCGAGCGTAACCAGCGCATTCGGCTCTTCGGGCCCGGCGGAAAAAATGCCGCGCGGGCGATGATATTTGAAGCTGCGACCGACCAGCGTGACGCCATTGGCGAGCAGCGCGGCGGCAAGTGTGTCGCCGCGAAATCCAGCCAGCTTGCGGCCGTCGAAGGTAAACTCGACCGGCACCTCGCGACTGATACGGCCGCCCACCGGCAGGCGTTTGCGGTTCGCACTCATGCCGGTGATTTCCTGAGAGTTGATTTCCTGGCCCGCAATTTTCTGGCGAAGTCGCCGGCTGTGATGGCATGGTTGCGGGTGTCGCGTTCGACCACCAGCCATTGCCGGCAACCGGTCACGTGCTGCCAGTATTCACGGTGCGGGCCGGCCGGGTTTGTCCTGATATAGACGTAGCGGTACCAGGCCTCCGGATCGGGATCGTCATGGGCCGGACGCGTGACCGAGGCATCGCCGCCATAGCGGAACTCGTCATGGTCACGCGGGCCGCAGCAGGGGCATTCGATAAGCAGCATTTTGTTCCGCCTCCTATTGCAGCCAGGCCGAAGGGCCGACGCCGGCCTCATCGAGCGTGTGGCCGGTGCGGAAACGATCGAGCCCGTAGGCCGCGATCAAGGGATGCGGCTTGCCGGTAGCAATCGTGTGGGCAAAGCACCAGCCGGAAGCCGGCGTCGCCTTGAAGCCGCCATAGCACCAGCCGCCATTGAGATAGAGGCCGTCGATCGGCGTCGGGCAGATGATCGGGCTGGCATCGGGGGTCATGTCCATGACGCCGCCCCAGTGGCGCAGCAGGCGGACGCGCGAAATGCACGGCATCAGCGCAATGGCCGCCTCCGCCACTTCGCGCACGACGCCGAGATTGCCGCGCTGGGCGTATGAATTGTAGCCGTCGAGATTGCCGCCGAAGACCAGTCCGCCCTTGTCGGACTGGCTGACGTAGAAATGGTCGGCGCCATAGGCGACGACGTGATCTACCAGCGGCTTCAGCGGCTCGGTTACGAAAGCTTGCAGGACATGGCTTTCGATCGGCAGTTCAAGCCCGGCCCTGGCGCCGAGCACGGACGTATGACCGGCAACAGCGAGGCCGACCTTGCCGGCGCCGATCCGGCCTTTCGTCGTTTCGACGCCGACGATGCTGTCGCCGTCGCGGACGAAGCCTGTCACCTCGCAGTTCTGGATGATGTCGACGCCATGGCCGTCGGCGGCGCGCGCATACCCCCACGCCACGGCGTCGTGACGCGCCGTGCCCGCGCGGCCCTGAAAGATGGCGCCATGGATAGGAAAGCGGGCGGTGTCGGAAAAATCGAGATAGGGCACCAGCCTGCGCACTTCTTCCCGGTCGAGAATATCGGCATCGATGCGGTTCATCCGCATGACATTGGCCCGGTGGCTGAAGCTGTCGAGCTGATCGGCCGAATGCGCTGTGACGAGCTGGCCGCGCTGGGAAAACATGACGTTGAAGTTCAGCGCCCGCGACATGCCCTCCCAGAGCTTCATCGAGAATTCGTAGAACTGGGTGTTGCCGTCGAGCAGGTAGTTGGAGCGGATGACGGTGGTGTTGCGGCCGACATTGCCGCCGCCGACATAACCCTTTTCGAGCACCGCGACGTTGCGGATGCCGTGGTTCTCGGCGAGGTAGAAGGCGGTGGCGAGGCCGTGTCCGCCGCCGCCGATGACGATCACGTCATAGGACGGTTTTGGTTCCGCCGCACGCCAGGCGCGCTGCCAGTTCTTCTGGCCGGACAGCGCGTTGCGTAAAATCGAAAATGCGGAATAGCGCGCCATGCGTGCGGGCCTATCGAACGATCGGGCCGGCCGGCGTACGGGTGAGCACTTCGGCACCCGCATCGGTCAACAGCACCGTGTTCGAGACGAAGTCGTCGCCGCGGCCCGTTCCCATCAGCCACGACAGGATGTGGAAGCTCATCCCGGTCTCGATCTCGAGGTCGGAATCGTGCCTCAAGCCGGTCACCGAATTGCCGCCGGTCCATGACGGCGGCTGGCCGGCGCCGACGAGGTAACCGCAGTGATGGCGGCGATAGTGGGAAAGGCCGGCCTCGTCGGCGACGGCCTGCCAGGCGGCGTAGACATCGCGCGCCTTGGCGCCCGGCCGCAGCGCCTCGATGACCGCGTTGAACGCCTTGGCGGTCACCTCCGCCATTTTGGCGTCTTCGTCGCTGATGTGGCCGATGCGAACAAGCCGGCCGAGCGGCGCGTGGTAGCGCGAGATGCACCCGGACAGTTCGACAAAGACCGGCTCGCCCTTGCGGTAAATCCCGTCGCCCCAGGTCGTGTGCTCTTCACCCAGGCGCGCGGCCGGGCGGATGAACGGTCCGAAGCCCGGTGCATGACCGCCGGCGCGGATCATTGCCGCAACACATTGGGCGGCGACCTCCTGTTCGGAAGCGCCATCCGAGATCGCGGCGATCGCGGCACCGGCGGTGGCGTCCGTCACCTTTGCGGCACGCCGCATCAGCGCCTGTTCTTCGGCGCTCTTCACCCGCCGCATCTTGTCGATCAGACCGGAGACATCGCTCCACTTTGCATCGGCTTGCATCTGGAGTGCCACGGCAAGTCCATGGCTGAGGCCGGCTGTCCAGTATTCGAGGCCGATCCGCTTGCCGGACAGGCCAAGCTCTGCAAGCACGCGTGCGGCAAGGTCGGCCGCGGTTTCGCTGTCGGAGTGGCCACGGAATTCCGCTGCCTTCACCTGCTTCTCGATTGTCACCTTCTCCATCGAGCGGGTGACCAGAACAGGTTTTCCCCGGAGCGGCACGATCAGCAGGTGAGGGGCAAAATACCCCCAGTGATCAAGCCCGGTGAGATAGAAGACGTTCTCCGGCGAGGCAAACACCGCTGCGTCGAGCTCGCGCTCAACCAGTGCAGTACGGACCTTTGTCAGGCGGCCGGCGATTTCGGCTTCGGAAAACGGATTGCGGTCCATCGGGCGTCCTCGCGCTTGTTGCCGGCTTGGTGGCGGGCTGGTCTTTTCGGCAGCCGGTTTCCCGGCGGCCATGTCAGTCGATGACGATGACTTCGCGCGCCACATCGCAGAGGCGTTCGCCGCCGCGTTCCGTGACGACGAACGATTCCGAGATGGCGATGCCGAAATCGTCGAGCCAGACGCCGGCCATGAAATGGAAGCACATCCCAGGCTGCATCTCGGTGGTATCGCCGGGACGAAGGCTTGCGGTGCGCTCGCCCCAATCGGGCGGGTATGCGAGCCCGACCGGATAGCCGACGCGGCTGTCCTTCTTCAGCCCGTTCCGTCGCAGGACTGCCTGCCAGGCGGCTTCCACCTCTTCGGCGGTGTTGCCGGGGCGCGCTTTCTCGAGGCCAGCGTCGACGCCCTCGACGATCGCCTTGGCCATGTCGAGGATGGCTTGCCGCGGCTTGCCGAAATGTACCGTCCGGGTCAGCGCCGCATGATAGCGGCGCCGCACGCCGGCGATCTCCAGAATGGCGAGGCCGCTGTCCGGCAGCGGCGCGTCGGACCACGTCAGATGCGGCGTGCTGGTGCCCTCGCCAACGGGCATCAGCGGACAGATCGCGGCATAGTCGCCGCCCGCTCCAGGCACGCCCATGATCTGTGCGTGATAGATTTCCGCAATGACATGGTTCTGAGGCACACCGGGCCGCATTTTCTCGATGGCGCGGTTCATGGCATGCGTGCAGATCGCACCCGCCTCGCGGATCAGCACCAGCTCGGCTTCGGATTTGACCAGCCGCGCCCAGTTGACGAGATCGTGGTTGTTGGCGAAGTGCGCGTCGGGCAGCCCCTCGACAAGGTGGGCGTGGCAGCGCGCAGTGTAATAATGCGCGTCCATCTCGACGCCGATGCGGGCCTTTCCCCAGCCGCGCGACCGGATCAGTTGGGCGAGTTCGTCATAGGGGTGTTCGACCGGCTGCTGCACCAGCCGTTCCGAGAACGGCACGATGTTTGTCTCGGGCAGGCCGATGGTTAGGCGTGCACTCTTGGCGTCCTGCGCCCTGCCGAACCAGATCGGCCGATCCTCCTCCAGATGGACGAGGACGCACTGCGGAACGTAGAACGACCATCCGTCATAGCCGGTCAGCCAGCACATGTTGGCTGGATCCTGACAGACGATGAGATCGAAGCCGGCTTTTTGCATGCGTGTCTTCACGCCGGCGAGGCGCTGCCCATACTCCGCTTGCGTGAACGTCCCGAACCCGTTCGCAGTCGCCACCGAAATCCTGCCTTCCAGCTACGCCGCATGCCCTTTGATCAACATGGGCAAACAGGCCAAATTGTGCACAACTCGACGTCAATTTGTTGGCTAGCTACGAATTATCGCCGAATTTTCATGGTTTCTATATCTCTGCTTGCGAAATGTCTAGGGCAGTTGTATACGTCTTATCAAGCAGGCGTCGACCTCGAAGAAGGCCGCGCCCTGGGAACCATCCACAGTTGTCCAATGGGAGAAAAGCATGTTCAAATCATCGATATCGCGCCGCATGGTCGTGAAAGCGGCTGCCTGCATCGCGCTGGCCGCGACGTCATTGACCTCGCTGTCCGCTCACGCGGAAACCACTCTCGAACGGGCCAAGAAGGACGGCTACATCCGCGTCGGTTTCGCCAACGAGGCGCCGTTCGGTTACGCCACGCCAGACGGCAAGCTGACCGGCGAGGCGCCGGAAGTCGCCAAGGCGGTGCTCGCCAAGATGGGCATACCGCAGGTCGACGGTGTTCTGACCGAATTCGGCTCGCTCATCCCGGGTCTCAAGGCCGGCCGCTTCGACATCATCGCCGCCGGCATGTTCATCACTCCGAAGCGCTGCGCCGAGATCAACTACTCCGAGCCGTCCTACGGCATCGGCGAGGCTATGCTGGTGGCTAAAGGCAATCCGAAAGGCATCAAGGATTTTTCCAGCATCAAGGACAATCCGGATCTCAAGCTTGCCGTGATGGCCGGCGCCGTCGAAGGCGGCTTCGCCAAGGATGCGGGCGTTGCCGGTGGGCAGATCGTCTCCTTGCCCGACCAGTCAAGCCTGGTCGCCGCCGTCCAGTCGGGCCGCGCCGATGCTGCCGCGCTGACCGCTCTTTCGATCGCCGACATGGCCAAGAAAGCCGACGGCGTCGAATCGACCAAGCCCTTCGGCGAGGTCGGCGGCAAATCGGTGAAAGGCCATGGTGGCTTCGGCTTCCGCAAGGAAGACACGGACCTGCTGGAGGCGTTCAACGCCGAGCTGAAGAAGTTCATCGGTTCGCCAGAGCACATCGCGCTGGTCGAGCCACTCGGCTTCGGCAAGGATTATCTCCCCAACAAGACCACCGCGGAGCTCTGCGCTGGCAAATAGGTTCCCAACTGCTGGCGGCGCGAAATCGCCGCCCTTTTTTCCCGGGGGAATCGCATGGGAATCCGTACGCTCATTGCCATGTTGGTCATCGCGCTCGTCGTGATCGGCGCGTTGGCAACACAGGAAAGCTATAGCGTTTTCATGCCGGGGCTGCTGCAAGGCGCGGTCCTGACGGTCGAGATCGCCGTCCTCGGCAGCCTGCTCGCAATTGTCATGGGCGTACTTGCAGCACTTGCAAGGATGTATGGCCCGACGCCGCTCAGATGGCTGGCCACGGTTTACGTCGAGATCTTCCGCGGAACGTCGGCACTGGTGCAATTGTTCTGGCTGTTTTTCGTGCTCCCGCAATTCGGCGTCACGATCAACGCATTCGTTGTGGCGGTGCTCGCGCTCGGCCTGAATGTCGGCGCCTACGGATCGGAGTGCGTGCGCGGCGCGATCCTGTCCGTCGCCCGCGGGCAGTGGGAAGCGTGTACGGCATTGAACATGACCCGCCCGCAGATGTTGCGCCGGATCATCCTGCCGCAGGCCTTTGTCGCGATGATCCCGCCCTGGGGCAATCTGTTCATCGAGCTTCTGAAATCGACAGCGCTGGTCTCGCTGATCACGCTTTCGGATCTCGCCTTCAAGGCCCAGCAAATGAACCAAAACACTTTCAAGACCATTCCGATCTTCACCCTCGTGCTTTTGATGTACCTGGCAATGTCGCTGGTCGTGACCATCGGCATGCGGCTTCTCGAAAGGCGGGCTTCGCTCGGATTGGCGCGGGGGAAGGCAGCATGATCTGGGACTGGGCATTTGCTTTTGAAATCCTGCCGGTGCTCGCCCGCGCTGCCATCGTTTCCATCGAGGCGACGCTGATCGGGTTTGCGCTTGCCGCCTCGCTTGGCCTGGTGCTGGCGGTCGTCCGCATCGCCGTGCCGTGGACCGGCTGGACGATTTCGGTGCTGGTCGAACTGATCCGGTCGACCCCGCTGCTGATCCAGATATTCTTTCTTTATTTCGTCTTTCCGAAATTCGGTGTCGTGCTCGACGCCTTCACCGCCGGGGTGCTTGCCATCGGCATCCACTACGCTGCCTATTGTTCCGAGGTCTATCGCGCCGGTTTCGACAACATCCATCGTGGCCAATGGGAAGCCGCGGTCGCACTCAATCTGTCAGCCTGGACGACGTTCCGCGACATCATCATTCCGCAGGCGATCCCGCCGATCGTTCCGGCGCTCGGCAACTATCTGGTTGCCTTGTTCAAGGAGACGCCATTGCTTTCCGCAATCGCCGTGCTGGAGCTGATGCAGACGGCCAAGATCATCGGCTCCGAAACCTTCCGCTACACTGAGCCGATGACGCTGGTCGGCCTGTTCTTCCTTGCCATGAGCCTGGTTTCTGCCGCGCTCATTCGCTCCCTCGAAGGCCTGCTCAACCGGAGGACCATGCGATGACGGAACAACCGATGGTCCGCTTCGACAATGTTTCGAAACGCTACGGCGCGCTGACCGTTCTCGACGGGCTCAATCTGGAAATAGCACGCGGCGAGAAGGTCTCCATCATCGGGCCGTCCGGCTCCGGCAAGACCACGGTGCTGCGCATGCTGATGACGCTGGAGACGATCAATGACGGCGTCATCTGGGTCGAAGGCGAGCCGCTCACCCACATGCAGAGGAACGGCAAGCTTGTTTCCGCCGATCTCGCACACATCCGCAAGATCCGCGCCAAGATCGGCATGGTGTTCCAGTCGTTCAACCTGTTCCCGCACATGACGGCGATCCAGAACTGCATCGAAGCCCCGATAACCGTGCTCGGCATGAAGCGGCCCGATGCCGAGGCGCGTGCTGCCGAGCTGCTCGACATGGTCGGTTTGTCGGAGAAGAAGGACCACTATCCCTCGCAGCTTTCCGGCGGCCAGCAGCAGCGTGTCGCCATCGCCCGCGCCTGCGCCATGCGGCCCAAGATCATGCTGTTCGACGAAGTGACCTCGGCACTCGACCCCGAACTCGTCGGCGAAGTGCTTGAAGTCATCCGAAAACTCGGTAGGGAACATGACCTCACCATGCTGATGGTGACCCACCAGATGGGATTTGCCAAGGAATTCTCCGATCGCGTCTGCTTTTTCCATGCCGGCAAGATCTGCGAGCAGGGGCCGCCAAGCGAGTTGTTCGGCGCCCCCAAGAACGAGCGGACGCGGCAGTTCCTGCACGCTGTCCTGGAGGCTGGATGACGCTTGAGACGGATGCCACGCCCCTGGCCGCGACCGCCGCACCGCCGCGCCCGCTCTCGGCGCGGGAACGGTTCGAGCGTATCTACCGGATACTGCGCGACCGCATCTGCCTGCTCGACTACGCGCCGGGTAGCCATCTCTCCGAGGAAGAGCTTGCCCAGGAATTCCAGATCAGCCGCACGCCGGTTCGCCGTGTCCTGGCGCGCCTCGAATCCGAGGGTCTGGTTCAATCCGTCCATGGTGTCGGCACGATCGTCACCGATGTCGACATCGAGGAATTGCAGCAGGTCTATCACTTGCGCCTGGAGTTGGCGCTCCTCGTCGGCAAGCTTTCGCCGATCCCGCGCACGGCGGACGACCTCGACCGGATACGGGCGCTCATCGCGCGCTGCGATGCCGATATACTCAATCCCGACCAGCGCGCTTTCCTGCGCCTCAACATGGATTTTTTCTACGAGCTCACGGCGATGACCGGCAACCAGCCGCTGCGCGAGATCAGTGAGCGCCTGTATTTTCAGGTCGCGCGCGTCGTCCTGAAGATGATGCCCCAATTGGGCCTTGTCGAGGAGTTCACCGCGTTCCGCCGCGAAATGGAAGAGGTCCTTGCCGCCGCCGAGATCGGCGACTGGGAGTCCATAGGGCACATAAGGCGGGCGCATATCTCAATGAGCTTTCGCCGCATGATGCGTCATGCAGGCGAGGCGAACCTGGATCGAGCTACATAGTCAGCCCCTCACGGTTGTGCTGGTCGCCTGCCGCCGAACTGGCTTCGATGCCCGAAGCCCCGCCCGGTACCGACAGGATTTGCCAGCACCGGGATGACTGACGCGGTTCGATGCTGCAGGCCCGTGCCGCGCTTAAAGAGGATCCTCGCTCGGTATGTTGGCGGGGTTCCAGACGACCTCCCACAGATGTCCGTTCGGGTCGCGGAAATATCCGGCATATCCGCCAAAGAACGTGTCCCGGGCAGGCTTGATGATCTCGGCTCCGGCGCCGGCGGCCTCATCCATCACTTGATCGACTTCTTCGCGGCGCACAACGTTGTGGCCGATTGTGAACGAGGTCGAGGTAATCGGCGCCTTCGGCAGCCCGGTGTCGTAGGCGAGGTCATCCTGAGCCCAGATCGCGAGCTTCAACCCGCCGGACAGCGTGAAGAACGCGACGGCGCCATGCTCGAACTCGCGGCCGATGATCCCTTCCGTCGGCAAGCCAAGACCGTCGCGGTAGAACGCGAGAGAACTCTCGAGATCGGCGACGGCGATAGTCAAAACCGAAATGCGCGGTTTCATGGCAGTCTCCTCTGGTTGTCGGAGACACCAGGATAAGGTCGGGCGACAGTGAGGACTTGAACAAAACGGCCAAAAGCGTGCCGCCAAGTCGAAGGACGCGCTGAGGTCTCACTCGTTGTGCAGCAGGTGATGAATCTGTCGCGGGGTGCTTCCTGTCAGGCGGCGGCTCTCGCGGACAAGATGCGCCTGATCGGAATAGCCCGCCTCGGCTGCCAGCATGGCGGCGGTGCTGTTGGGGTGGCTCGAAAGCCGCAGAAAGCGCTGGTAACGGAGGATACGGTCAAGCGTCTTGGGGCCATAGCCGAAGCTCTCGTCGAAGCGCCGACGCAACGTCCTTTCGCTCATCTCGAGCGCGCGCATCAACCAAGGGACGAGCGGCGCGTCGGGTGGCGGCCCGCGCTCGATCAAGCGATATGCCGCCTGCATGGGAACGTCTGGCGCGCGGGAGGCCACCTCCTCGGCGACGACCTGTTGGAGCGAGCAGGCCAGATCCTCGAGATTATCGCTGGCGCGCACGCGGCTGGCGAGGCGGCGAGCTCGCGCCCCCCACAAATCGTCGAGCGACAGCCTCTTGCCGACCAGCTCGACTTGCGGCACACCGAGCCATGCCGTCGCCGCGGCAGGATGGAAGCGCAAGCCGATCACGACCTCGTCTGCTGCAAGAACCTCGGTCTGCGGCTCCTTGTCGGGGCCGGCAATTCGGAAGCTGCCTCCGATCCATTGCAGATCGATCGTTGCGTCGGGCATGACGACGATTGGCGGTGAGCCCGCCGGGTCCATCCGATGCACCCACACCGAAGCAAAGCTCCCGCGAAGCCGCGCCGACGCTGGACGTTGCTGAAATGAACCCGTTGCCTGCGCTGGGACGGGATCGCTCATCTCGCTCCCCTTCGGATTAGCGGCGGTGAACCTACGGCGCAGCGGCTGCGCCCGGCCGTCGCTCGAGGCAACAATCTGCACGACCGACAACGTCTTCCAATCGAGAACGGTTGCAAGAATCGGTCGTTTTCTTCCGGCCGGAACGAAGAGGGCGGGTGATGCCACTTGCATCGCCATCGGCAGCGCCGTGTGCGGCTCATATGTCGATGGCCGTTTTGTTCAATCCGGCAAGGGAGAGGCGTGCTTATCTTTCCGCGTCGTACATCACATGAGAGGTATGCATCATGAGCAACAACAACGACCAACGGATCGACTACGTCGAATTCAATGTGAAAGACATTCAGCGGTCACGCGACTTCTACGGAAAGGCGTTCGGCTGGACCTTCACCGACTACGGCCCGCAATATTGCGAGTTCAACGACGGGCGCTTGTCCGGTGGCTTTGCTGCTGGCCCAGCGAGGTCCGGAGGAGGCCCGCTCGTCATTCTCTATGCCGATGATTTGCCGGGAACGGTCAAGCGTGTCGAACAGGCGGGAGGCAAGATCGTCAGGCCGATCTATGGCTTCCCCGGCGGCCGGCGCTTCCATTTCGCTGACCCGGATGGTTACGAGCTTGCGGTTTACACCGAGGACGGCAGCAAGGAATGAGCCGCACCGTTCGTCCGGCCTACTCCTCGAAGCGACCCGTGGCGTCACGATCGCGCTCGTATCGTCTCTTGAACGGAAACGGCGGCAACCAGGACTCGCGACGGATGATCCAGCTTTCGTAGGTTGGCATCAGTTGGTCAGGCGCATCCAGGGACCCCAGGTTCACTTCGATTTCGTCTGCGGTGCGTGCGAAAATGGAGGAGCCGCAGCGGGGACAGAAAAACCGACCGGCGTAGTCGCGTGTTTCGCCGTCGATCGTCACCGCATCCTCAGGAAATATCGCGGAAGCGTGAAAAAGGGCGCCATGATGCTTGCGGCAGTCGAGACAGTGACAAAGGCCGACCCGGTATGGGCGCCCCGACGCGACAATTCGGACGTTGCCGCACAGGCAACCGCCGGTGAATCGGTCCATGCTGCGTCTCCTCCAAAATCAAGCGGCCGGAATGGTTACAACGACCGGCACTGTTGTTGCAATCGCCGCGCCGCGGGCGGGGACGCGTCGTTCTTCCGTGGCGATGACATTGCAGCCGCCTCTCTATGCCTTATGCGAGCTTGCCGCCGAAAATAGGCTTTGGTTTGTCATATGGAACGAAACGGCGCGTTCCATTGAGCGGCCAACTCGGCGGCCGAGGCGATCTTGACGCCGCAGTCGGCGAGTATGCGTGCGACCGTCGCTACCGGTTCGGCGTTGGACGAGGCTATGCTGCCGTTCGGAAGGAAAAGATTGTTTTCGAAGCCGACCCGGACATGGCCGCCAAGCAATGCGGCGGCGGTCACGCACGCCGCTTCGTAGCGGCCGAAGGCGCAGACGCTCCAATGGTCGAAGTGCGGTATGTTCGCCGCGAGGAATGGCAGGAGATCGGCAGGAACGGACGTCTGTCCCGGCGTGTAGCGGCCCAGCACGTAGAGAACCGGTATGCTTGCCCAGGGGATCAGTCCGCGCTGCTTTATGTCCGCAAGCCTGACGGCCTCCTCGGGCGAATAGAGGATGATCTGCGGCGCAACCCCCTCGGTGTGCAGCCAGGCCATGAAGCGCGCGAAGGCGAGTTCCGATCCGGCATCAGGAACGATTTCGCGAAGCGCCAGCGAGACAGCTTGCGGCTTCACATCTTGTACGACGGCCATCTGTTGGGCCGGCGAATAGATGCCGAGCGCTTCGGAGGTGATCTGGATTACCAAGCGGTCGCCGGCAGCACCGCGGATGGCGGCGATCGCCTGGCGGTAGGCGTCGGCGTCGAGCAGATGATTGCCGCTTCTGTCGCGGACATGGACGTGGATCATAGCCGCACCGGCATCGGCGCATTCCGCGGCCGTCCTTGCAAGTTCGGCTGGTGTCAGCGGAATCGCCGGATGGTCGGCCTTGCTGCGACGTCCCCCGTTCGGCGCGACGGTTATGGCGATGCGGTCGAGAGCATGGGCCGGCTTCATGGGGACGTTCTGTGAGTGACAAGATTCATATGAATCAATCTTTGACCACACTGAAACAGACGTTGCAATCGCTGGTCTGGCGAGCTAGCAATATCCATGGACCAGGGAGAGCTTGCTGGACAGATCGTCATTGCCTTCGACGGCATGTCGGCGCAGCTTCGGTCCGCCGCGCGCTATGTCCTTGATAAGCCGTATGATGTCGCGCTGTTGTCGATGCGTGAGCAGGCCCGGCACGCAGGAGTGCAGCCGGCGACGATGACGCGGCTGGCCCAGCATCTCGGCCTTGATGGCTACGAGGCGGTACGCGATATCTACGCCGCCGCGATCCGGGACGGCGAAATCGGTTTCGCCGGCAAGGCAGGTCTTCAGGTGGCCAGCCAAAAGCTCAAGGGCGACCACGCGCTGGCGGCCGATATTCTGGATTCGATCTCCAGCCAGCTTGCCCATCTCGCCGAAGGCAGGTCGATCGACCGTCTGGTCGAGACGGCCAGGGCGCTGAGTGCGGCAAGGCGCGTCTATTGCCTCGGCCTGCGCTCGAGCCACGCAGTCGCCTGGCATCTGCATTACATCCTATCGCTGATCGGCGAGAAGTCGGTGCTGCTGCACGGCATCGGCGGAACCGACGGCGACGCTCTCGCCCACGCGACCAAGGACGACGTGCTGATCGCCGCCAGCGTCCTGCCCTACACGCGCTTCACCATCGAGCTTGTCGAGTACGCTGCCGGCCGCGGCGTACCGGTCATTGCGATCACCGACAGCGGGGTGGCGCCCTTGGCGCTGCTTGCCGATCACCTGGTCATCGTGCCGACGGGCAGCCCGTCCTTTTTCCACACCATGACGCCAGCTTTCATCGTTGCGGAGGTCCTCGGTGCTCTTGTCGCAGGGCAGGCAGGCGAGGGCGCTGTTCAGTCGCTGCGACGTTTCGATGAGCAGGGCGCCGCCCTCAAGACCCATCTGAACCAACGTCCGTCGAAGAAAATGCCCATGAGGGACCGTCGATGACACACATTCTTCATCGAACCATCCACTCGACGCTGCCGGTCGCCGTTCGCGGCCAAGGCATCGAACTGTTCGATGCCGAGGGCAAGTCCTATATCGACGCTTCGGGCGGAGCCGCCGTGTCCTGTCTCGGCCACGGCCATCCCGACGTGATCGCTGCACTGCACACCCAGCTTGACCGCATCGCCTACGCCCACACCAGCTTCTTCACCACCGAGGTGGCGGAGCGCCTGGCGGATCGGCTGGTCGAGGACGCGCCGAAAGGGTTGGACCACGTCTATCTGGTCAGCGGCGGCTCGGAGGCGGTCGAGGCCGCGCTCAAGATGGCCAGGCAATATTTTGTCGAGAAAGGCGAGCCGCAACGGCGCCATCTCATCGCACGCCGGCAGAGCTATCACGGCAATACGCTCGGCGCTCTCGCCACCGGCGGCAATGAATGGCGGCGCGCCCAGTTCAGGCCGTTGCTGATCGAGACCCACCATATCGACCCCTGTTACGCCTATCGCTATCAAAAGCATGGCGAAAGCGACGAAGCCTATGCGGCGCGCGCCGCCCAGCAGCTCGAAGACAAGATCCTCGAACTCGGCCCGGACGAGGTCATCGCCTTTGTCGCCGAGCCGGTGGTGGGTGCGACGCTCGGCGCCGTGCCGTCGGTCGCCGATTATTTCAAGCACATTCGCGCGATCTGTGACCGCTACGGCGTGCTGCTCATCCTCGACGAAGTGATGTGCGGCATGGGCCGTACCGGCACGCTGCATGCGTGCGAGCAGGACGGCATCGCTCCCGACCTGCTGACAATCGCCAAGGGGCTCGGCGGCGGCTACCAGCCGATTGGCGCGGTGCTGCTCGGCCGGCATGTCTTCGACGCCTTTGCCCAAGGCTCGGGCTTCTTCCAGCATGGACATACCTATATGGGGCATCCAATGGCAGCGGCGGCCGGCCTTGCCGTGCAGGAGGTCATCCGGCGTGACCGTCTGCTCGACAACGTCAGCGCAATGGGCGCGCAGCTGGACGAACGCCTGCACCAACGCTTCGATAACCACCATCACGTCGGCGACATTCGCGGGCGGGGCCTGTTCAGGGGAATCGAGCTGGTGGTTGATCGCGCCAGCAAGGAACCGTTCGACCACAGGCTTGAACTCAACGCCCGCATCAAGCGCGAAGCAATGGCCCGCGGCCTGATGATTTATCCGATGGCCGGGACGATTGACGGTGTGCGCGGCGTTCACGTGCTTGTGGCGCCGCCTTTCATTATTTCCAAACAGGATATCGATCGGATCGTCGAACGGCTCGGTGAGGCAATCGACGCTGCGATTGCTTCAGCGGCCTGACCCGCACGACGCGGACCGCCTCAAACCAGGTCCAACGCGTCATCGGCGACGGGCCGGGACACCCACCAGAGAGGTAGCAACCATGTACAGTTCGATGAAAACCCTGATCGGCGCGGCAGCCTGCATGCTGCTGGCGCTGCCATCCGTCGGAGCCGAGCAGCGCTTCGTCACGGTCGGCACCGGCGGGGTCACCGGCGTCTACTACGCCGTCGGCGGCGCCATTTGCCGACTGATGAACAAGGACCGGCAGAAAACCGGCATCCGATGCTCGACGGAGTCGACCGGCGGTTCAGTCTTCAATGTCAACTCCATCCAGACCGGCGATCTCGATTTCGGCTTGACCCAATCGGACGTCCAGTACCAGGCCTATGAGGGGACCGGAAATTTCGACGGCAAGCCGTTCAAGGATCTGCGGGCCGTGTTCTCCGTCCATCCCGAGCCGTTTACCGTGCTGGCGCGGCCGGATGCCGGCGTCACCAAATTCGAAGATTTCAAAGGCAAACGCTTCAACGTCGGCAATCCCGGGTCAGGCACCCGCTCGTCCATGGAGGAGTTGCTCAAGCAGATGGCCTGGACGCTCGGCGATTTCTCGCTTGCCGCGGAGCTGAAGGCGGACGAGCAGGGCAGCGCGCTGTGCGACAACAAGATCGACGGGTTCTTCTACGGCGTCGGTCATCCTTCCGCCGCGATCCAGGATCCGACCACGGCCTGTGGCGCCAAACTCATCCCGCTGACCGGTCCGGCAGTGGATGCGCTGTTGGCAGCTCATCCGTACTATTCGGTCGCCACCATCAAGGGCGGCATGTACGCCAATAATCCGGACGACGTGACGACATTCGGCGTCCGCGCGACAGTGGTGACGAATGCCAGCACGCCCGATGAGGTGGTCTACGAACTGGTGAAGTCGGTCTTCGAAAATTTCGACGACTTCAAGAAACTGCATCCGGCTTTCGCCAATCTCGATCCCAAGGAGATGATCAAGACCGGTCTGTCGGCGCCAATGCATCCGGGCGCGGAACGCTATTACAAGGAGAAGGGTTGGCTCTGAGGCCTTCAATGCGAGGCGTCAAGGGCGCCTCGCATCGCAAATAATTGTGGGGAACGATGACAGATCAAAGCCAGCGGGCGGCAGCGCCTGACCAACCCGTTATCGACATCGACAAGCTCAGCGAGATCGTCGCCGAGGCCGACACCGGTGGGCGCAAGCCGACCGGCCGCACAGCGAAACTGATCCTCGGCGTATCGCTGGCATGGTCGCTGTTCCAGCTCTGGTATGCCTCGCCCCTTCCGTTCATGCTCAATTTCGGCGTCGTCAGCGACGGCATCGCCCGCTCCATCCATCTGGCCTTCGCCCTGTTTCTGGCGATGCTGACGTTTCCGGCCTTCAAGACCTCGTCGCGCAGCCGCGTGCCGCTGCCCGACTGGGTGCTAGGCATCGCCGGGGCGGCGTCCGCCCTCTATCTGTTGGTCTTTTACAGCGATATCGCCCATCGGCCGGGTCTTCCTACTACGGCTGACCTTGTCGTCTCGATCGCCGGCGTCCTCATCCTGCTCGAGGCCGCGCGTCGCGCCGTCGGGCCTGCCATCACCGTCATCGCGGCGATCATGCTGATCTATATCTTCGCCGGGCCTCACCTACCTGGCCTGCTCGGCCACAAGGGCGCGACGCTGTCGCGCGCAGCCTCGCAGATGTGGCTGACGTCGGAGGGGGTCTTCGGTGTTGCCCTCGGTGTGTCCACCAACGTCGTCTTCATGTTCGTTCTGTTCGGAACATTGCTGGAGCGCGCCGGCGCCGGCGGCTTTTTCATCCAGCTTGCCTTCTCGCTGCTCGGCAAATACCGCGGCGGTCCGGCCAAGGCCGGTGTCGTGGCTTCCGGCCTGACCGGCATGATTTCCGGGTCGTCGATCGCCAATGTCGTGACCACCGGAACCTTCACCATCCCGTTGATGCGCCGGGTCGGATATTCTGCGGTGAAGGCGGGCGCCATCGAATGCGCGGCCGGCGTCAATGGTCAGCTGATGCCTCCGGTGATGGGCGCGGCCGCATTCCTGATCGCGGAATATGTCGGCATCTCCTATGCCGAGGTGGTGAAGCACGCCTTCTACCCAGCGCTGCTGACCTACGGCTCGTTGTTCTATATCGTCGATATCGAGGCGATGAAAACGGGGATGAAGGGCCTGCCGTCACGCAGCACGCACTCCGCATTTCAGGGTGCGCTGCGCGGGCTGATGGGCATATGCGGCTTCATCGTCCTCGCAGGGCTTGTCTATTACGGCATTGGCTGGACGAAGATCGTTTTCGGCGCGGCCGCGACCTGGATGATCACTGCCGCGCTGATCGCCGTCTACATCGGCCTTGTCGCCTACAGGGCGCGCTATCCCGACCTGCCGCTGGAGGATCTGGAGGGCGAGATCGTAAGGATTCCCCACTTCGGCGAAACTGCGCGCACAGGATTGCATTTTCTGCTGCCGGTGATCTTGCTGATCTGGTGCCTGATGGTGGAGGAGCTGTCGCCCGGCCTCTCGGCATTCTGGGGCGCTGTCGCCCTGATGGCGCTGATCGTGACGCAACGGCCGCTCACCGCCTTTTTCCGCAAGGACCAAGCGCTGGCACGGCATTGGCTTCACGGTTTCGACGATCTGGTCGGTGGCCTGTCCGCCGCCGCACGCAACATGACGACGGTCGGCATTGCCACTGCGACGGCCGGCATCATCGTCGGCACGGTTCTGCTCACCGGCATCGGGCTGGTGATGACCGAGCTGGTCGAATTCATCTCGGGCGGCAGCTTCATCGTCATGCTTTTGTTCACCGCTGTGATCTGCATCATTCTCGGCATGGGCATGCCGACCACTGCAAGCTATGTCGTCGTAGCCACCTTGATGGCGCCGGTCATTGTCGATTTGGCGGCGCAGAACGATCTTGCCGTGCCGCTGGTCGCCGTCCACATGTTCGTTTTCTATTTCGGGCTGATGGCGGACGTGACGCCGCCAGTGGGGCTGGCGGCTTATGCTGCTGCGGCAATTTCCGGCGCCGATCCGGTGAAGACCGGCATTCAGGGTTTCAAATACGAGATCCGTACCGGCCTCTTGCCGTTCATCTTCATCTTCAACACCGGACTGCTGATGATCGATCTCGAAGGTCCGTTCGACTTCGTCGCGATGGTGGCGACATCGACGCTGGCCATGGTCTCGTTTGTAGCAGCGACGCAGAATTGGATGCTCGTGCGCAACCGCTGGTACGAGACGATTGCGTTGCTACTGGCCTGTTTCATCTTGTTCAGGCCGGGATTGTTGCTCGATCAGGTGAGCGAACCCTATCGGGCAGTGCCGGCCTCCGAACTCAGCCGCATCGTCGACGAGACGGCCGAGGGAGGCGCGGTTCGCTTGCGCCTGACGACACTGAACCTCACCGGCGATGAGATATCGAAGCTGGTGCGGCTACAGCTCGGGCCCGGAAATTCATCGGCCGAACGCCTGAGGGCCGCGGGCCTGGACGTCAGTGCGCTTGGCGACAGCGTGACGATCGGCGTCGTGCGACTGGGCAGCCAGGCGGCCAAATTCGGCCTGCAGCCCGGCGACGAAATCAACCAGGTGCTAGTTCCTGCGGAACGGCCGTCACGCTATTGGTTCGCGGTTCCAGCCCTGCTGTTGCTCGGTCTCGTCTTCTGGGTTCAGAAGCGGCGAAGGCGGACAGTGGGTCTATAAGTGTCTTATGAGCGGAAGAGTCTTGGCCAGCATGTCGGTAACAAGAGAACCAAACGGCGCCGCGAAACCGGCTAACGTGGAAATGCGCATGACGACGCGCGACCGCCCCTTCGAGCCCGTCGACTACGGGCTTTACGCGCTGACGGTCATTGCCTGGAGCGCATCTTGGTTCGCGATCGAACTTCAGGTCGGCAGCGGCGTGTCGAACGAGGTCAATCTGGTCTGGCGCTTCGCCATCGCCACGCTGCTGATGTTTGCCTGGGCGGGTTTTTCCGGTCGGCGGCTCCGCTTTCCAATCACCGATCATTTGCGCTTTGCTGTGCTCGGCATTCTCATCTTCTCGTCGAACTTCCTGTTTTTCTATTATGGCGCCGGCTATCTCGTCAGCGGCTTGCTCTCGGTCGTCTTCTCGCTCGCCTCGGTCATCAACATGCTGCTCGGTGCCTTGGTCATCGGCGAGCGCCCGGCGCCGCGCATTCTCGCCGGCGGCATCATCGGCTTCGCCGGAATAGCGCTGATGTTCTTTCCCGAAATCGCCGCCAACGGGCTTTCCGGCGGCACGTTGGTGGGCCTTCTGCTGTGCCTCTGCGGCACGCTGAGCTTCTGCGCCGGCAATCTTGTCTCCGTCGCAAACCAGCGCCGCGGCCTGCCGCTCGTTTCAACCAGCGCCTGGGGCATGCTTTATGGCACTCTGTGGTCGGCGTTCCTGGCCTTCCTGCTCGGTGAGCCGTTCGTGTTCGCGACGACCGCCTCTTATATTGGCTCGCTGGTCTTCCTCGCCGTCATATCGACCGTCATGGCTTTCGCCGCCTATCTGACGCTGCTCGGACGCATTGGCGGCGCCCGCGCCGGCTATGCGACCGTCATATTTCCCGTCTTTGCGCTTTTGATCTCCACGGCGCTGGAAGGCTATCACTGGACCGCGTACGCGATCATCGGGCTCGTCCTCGTCGCCGCCGGAAACGTCCTGGTCATTCGCGGAGGACGGCGCTGACGCATGGAATGCTTGCGCAATGCCGCCGCGTTCCGGTTGCGCGGGCCGCGGTGCCTGTCGAGCTTGACTCTCTGCATCCTCCGTCTAAGCTGCGGTCAATGGGTCAGACCAATGTACCAGGAGTGGCCCGGGAGGGAACTAAACGCGCATGCCGATCCAGGCAGTTGAACCACGCCGGCTTTACCGACAGGTCGCCGATCAGCTCAGGCAGCTGATCGATGCTGGCGAGTTTTCCGTCGGCGACCGTCTGCCGACCGAGCGGGATCTGGCCGACCAACTCGGAATTTCCCGCCCGACGGTCCGTGAAGCGCTGATAGCTTTGGAGGTCGAAGGCCGCATACGCATCCGCGTCGGCTCGGGTATCTACGTCACCGATCCGCTGAGCGCCGCCGCCTCCGAACCCGAAGTCGAGGAAGGCCCGTTCGAGCTGTTGCGCGCGCGCGAATTCGTCGAAGGCGCGATCGCCGCCGAAGCGGCCCTTCACGTGCGGCCTGCAGATATCGAACGGCTCGACGACGTGCTGCGCCGGATGGAGGCCATGCTTCACCCCAACAAGATGACCATTGCGCTCGACCGGGAATTCCATACCGCTGTCGCCGGCATTCTCGAGAACGCGGTGCTGGTGCGCTTCATCGGCGAGCTTTTCGACCAGCGCATGAACCCGTACTTCGAACGCCTGTCGATCTATTTCGAGACCAGCGATTCCTGGCAGGTCGCGGCAAAGGAACATCTTGCCGTGCGCGACGCAATTGCCGCGCGCGACCCCGAGCGGGCCAAGGCCGCCATGCAGCAGCACCTGCGCCAGTCGCAAATCAGATTCTCACGCAATTTCGATGAGAGAGCCGCAGCCAAGGAGGTTGCGGAATAGCAGTTGGCCGGGGGGAGATCCGGCCGTCAAGTTCAACCAGGGAGGAATTAGATGCTGAGAAAATACGCAGTTCTGCTCGGTGCGATCGTCGCAATTGCCATACCCATGACGTCGGCCTCGGCGGAAACGGTCCTGAAATGGGCACATGTCTACGAGACGACGGAGCCCTTCCACACCGAGTCCGTGTGGGCTGCCGACGAGATCAAGAAGCGTACCCAGGGCCGCTATGCCATCGACGTCTATCCGGCCTCGCAGCTTGGCAAGGAAGCAGACATCAACCAGGGCCTGATGCTCGGCACCGTCGACATCATCATTTCAGGATCGAGCTTCGCGGCGCGCGAATATCCACCGATCGGCGTCACCTATTTCCCATACACTTTCCGCGATGCCGACCATCTGCTGAAATACACCAAAAGCGACGTCTACAAGGTCCTGACCAAGGGCTATGAGGACAAGACCGGCAATCATATCGCCGCCACCACCTATTACGGGACGCGGCAGACCACCTCGAACCGGCCGATCGCCAAGTGCTCCGACATGCAGGGCCTGAAGATGCGCGTTCCCGACGTGCCGGCCTATCTGGCCATGCCGCGTGCCTGCGGCGCCAACACGGCGCCGATTGCCTTCGCCGAAGTCTATCTCGCCCTGCAGAACGGCACGGTCGAGGCCCAAGAGAACCCGCTGACCACCATCGAGGCGAAGAAATTCTACGAGGTGCAGAAGAATATTGTGCTCACTGGCCATATCGTCGATCATCTCAACACCATCATATCGGCGTCGCGCTGGGCCTCGCTGTCCGACGAGGACAAGAAGATCTTTACCGAGGTGATGCAGGAGGCTGCCGCCCGCGCTACGGCGAAGATCGTCGCCCGCGAAAAGGAACTGGTGCAGGTATTCAAGGACCGCGGCATCACCGTAACCGATGTCGACCGTGCCGATTTCGAGAAGAATGTGCTGGAGAAGGTCACCTTCGAGGAGTTCGGCTACAACAAGGCCGATTGGGAAGCGATCCGCGCCATCAAGTAGAGCATCGGAAACCGGATGCTCAATCAAGAGGATAGGGCGGCAATCGGATTTCGCCGCTTTAACCTGCCCATCCGTCCGGCTTCAAATTGTGCCGGACGGCCTTTCCAATCCTTGACGATCCACCAGCTTCGGGAGCCCGCGCCAATGGCCGAGGAACACCACACCGAGATCACCGTCGAAGAGATCGCGCACGCCTTCGAGGAGGTGCCGGTACACGTCGACCTGTCGGACCACGGTATCGAGGACTGGGTCACGCTTGCCGTGTTCTGGGGCATGGTCGTCTGTGTCTTCCTGCAGTTCTTCACCCGCTATGCGCTGAACAACAGCTTTGCCTGGACCGAGGAGATCGCCATCAACGCGCTCGTCGTCGTTGTCTTTCTTGGCGCCGCCATGTGCGTGCGCCTGTCGCGCCACATCCACGTCGACGTGCTTTACCATTATCTGCCGGAGCGTGTCGGCCGCTGGCTGGCGCTCGCCGTCGATATTGTCCGCATCGCATTCTTCGCCTACGGGACATGGCTGATGTGGCGCTATGTCATGATCGTGGCGCATGAGCGCATGGTCACCGTCAACCTGCCGCGGCGCTGGTTTTTCTACGCCGTTCTGGCCGGCTTCGTACTGATGCTTGTGCGCTCGATCCAGGTCTTCATCGGCAATTACCGGCGCGGCTATTCCGTGCTCGAGCGTCCCAGTGCGTTCGAGACGGCGGGGGTCTGAGCGATGCTGCTTCTGGTAGGGGGCTTTCTTGCCCTGATGCTCATCGGCGTGCCGGTCGCTGTTTCGATGGCGGCCGCCTCGGTCCTTTACCTCGTCATCTACGGCGTGGCGCCCGATATCATCGCAGCCCAACGCATGATCGCCGGGGTGGAGAGCTTTCCGCTGCTCGCCGTTCCCTTCTTCATCCTGGCCGGCAACCTCATGAACATCGCCGGCGTCACCGGGCGCATCTATTCCTTCGCCCTTGCCCTGGTCGGCTGGATGAAGGGCGGCCTGGCGCAGGTCAACATCATCGGATCGGTGATCTTTTCCGGCATGTCGGGCACCGCGCTCGCCGACGCCGCCGGCATTGGCACGATCGAGATCAAGGCGATGAAGGACCACGGCTATCCTATCGACGCCGCGGTCGGCGTCACCGCCGCTTCCGCGACGCTCGGGCCGATCTTTCCGCCCTCGCTGCCCTTCGTCATCTACGGCATGATGGCCAATGTCTCGATCGGCGCGCTGTTCATGGCCGGCATCCTGCCCGGCGTGGTCATGACCGTGCTGATGATGATTACGGTCGCCATCTTTGCCTACAGTCGCGGCTGGGGCTCCGACACACCTTTCGAGCTTCGGCGGCTCGCCGAAGCGGCGGGCGAGGTGCTGGTGGTGGCTGCCTTTCCGATTGGCTGTTACGTGCTTGTGCAACTTGGCCTGTCGATCAACATCGCGGTCGGCATCGCGCTGCTGGTTCTGATCGCGGCGGACTGGTATTTCGATTTCTCCGCGGTCATGGCGCTGATGACGCCGGTCATCCTGATCGGCGGCATGACTATGGGCTGGTTCACGCCAACCGAAGCGGCGATGGCGGCTGTGATCTGGTCGCTTTTCCTCGGGCTGGTGCGCTACCGCACGATGACGCTCCGTTTGCTCGCCAAGGCCAGCTTCGACACGATCGAGACGACCGCCTCGGTGCTTTTCATCGTCACCGCCGCATCGATCTTCGCCTGGCTGCTCACCGTCAGCCAGGCAGCACAGCTGTTTTCGAACTTCATTTTCGCGCTCACCGAAAACAAGTGGGTCTTCCTGATCCTGGTCAACATCCTGATGCTGGTGGTCGGCTGCTTCCTCGATACGATCGCCGCGATCACCATTCTGGTGCCGATCCTGCTGCCGGTCGCCGCCGTCTACGGCATCAACCCGGTGCATTTCGGGCTGATCATGACGCTCAATCTGATGATCGGGCTTTTGCACCCGCCGCTCGGCATGGTGCTGTTCGTACTGTCGCGCGTCGCCAAGCTTTCTGTCGAGCGCACCACCATGGCGATCCTGCCGTGGCTGGTGCCGCTTATCGTGGCGCTGCTTCTGATCACCTTCATACCCGCCATCACGCTTTGGCTGCCGACCGAGATGGGCTTGATCCGGTGAGCGGCCATGTAATTGCCGCAACGCTGTTCGGCCCGCAGGACCTGCGCGTCGTGGAGCGTCCGCTCGAACCGCTGGCGCCAGGCATGGTGCGGGTGCGCTTCGGGGCAGGGGGCATCTGCGGCTCCGACCTGCATTATTTCCGCCATGCCCGTACCGGCGACTTCGTGGTGACCTCGCCGCTTGTCCTCGGCCACGAACTCTCAGGCGAAATCGTCGAGATCAACGGCGCGGCACCAGGCCTTAGCGTCGGCGACCATGTCGCGGTCAATCCGTCGCGCTGGTGCGGGCATTGCGCACGATGCCTGGAAGGCCGCGCCAATCTCTGCGAGAACATCTATTTCATGGGCTCGGCATCGAAGACGCCGCATATGCAGGGCGGTTTCGCCAGTCTGTTCGACGCCATGCCCGCGCAATGTTTCAAGGTTCCATCTGACGTGGCCTATCAGGCGGCGGCACTTGCCGAGCCGTTGGCGGTCAGCCTGCACGCCGTCGCGCGGGCCGGCGACATCAGGGGCCGCAACGTCATCCTGTTCGGTGCCGGCCCCATCGGTCTCTTGACCATGCTCGCGGCCAGGCTTGCCGGCTGCGCTGAACTGACCGTCGTCGATATCGCCGCCGCGCCGCTCGCCTTCGCCCGCAGATTGGGCGCCGACAGGATGATCGACATTTCCGGCGGCGACGCCGAGCTCCAAGCGCTCGCGGCGGGTGGTTCGCTTGACGTGGCGTTCGAGATTTCGGGCAGCGCGGCCGGCCTTGCCGCTGCGATCGCCAGCGTCCGGCGCGGCGGCACGGTGGTTCAGGTCGGCAACCTTCCCGGTGGCCAGATTCCACTGCCGGCCAATGCGGTGATGGCCAAGGAGATCGACCTCAAAGGCACCTTCCGCTTCGGTACAGAGTTCGGTCGTGCAGTCGACCTCATTGTGTCGCGGGAGGTGGACGTCCTCAAGTTGGTGACAGCGGAGCGCACGCTTTCTTCGGCCCCCGATGCGTTCCGACTTGCCGCCGACCACACTCAGAGCGTCAAGGTCGTGCTGACCGCGGACTGATTGTGAATTTGCGGGCCTGTTTTGAAAGCGACCATGGCGGTCGGCTGGGCAGGTACATACAGAATGTGAGTCGCCCGGTGCTGGCTCTTCCTGAGACTAGCATCACACACAGTCTGCGCGTGTGGTCTCACAACCCGACGCCGCGCTTCTTTCCCAAGCTCCAATCCATGCCCCCTGTATCCGGACACACGACACCCGAAACCTGATTGCCAAAGCGCTTTTCGAGCGGTGGCGACCAGGGCACGAGCCTGAAGTCCAGACCATTGTCGATCATCGCGAACCGGCCGGAAGCCAGCGAGAAACGCTGCCGGTAAATTCCAGCCACATGATCGCCGTTGGCAGCGTTTCTGAATGACAGGCCGGTCTCGGCGGCGAGGCGGGCACCGAGCGATTCCACCTCATGATCGTGTAGCGTATCGATTAGATTGCGCGCTAGAACAACGCGCTGTCCCTCGCGCCTGGCCAGATCGCGCCTGACAAGCTCGTCGACCCGATCTTCCAGTGCCTGTCTTACCTCCCCGCCAAAGCCGCTGTCGCGCAGTTCGGCTGGCTTGCGCGCAACAAGTTGCCGATCGAGCCAAGTCGCGCCGGAAGCATGGACCTGCTGTTCGATCGAAAGGTCAGAGCGGACGGCGAGACTCACCTTGCCAGAGCCATTTGCATCCGCATCGCGGCACAACTCCACGACCGAGCCTGGGTCTGAGTCCCCGGCCGCGTCAGGGTCATAGAAGCGAATGTGGTGCGGGCGACCGTCGATGCCGTCGACGATGGCGTAGGTCGAGCCGCGCAGTTCGTCGGGGCCACGTTCGAGCAGTCGCCCGATCACCGGCGCATCAATCTTTTCGGCCGCGAGCACATACTCCATTGTCCCTCTTTCTAGCCCCCGCGCGGTGAGGCTACGGTGCATGCGCTTGATGATGTCGCCGCGTTCGCCGAGGCCGCGCAAAGTCGCCTCGGCTTCTTCGGCCATCTTCCATTGGCCTCGATGGATCTCATAAGCGAGGCCTAGGCGTTCCAGTTGCCGGAGCCGGCCGACCTTGAGCCCCAGGAATTCGTCGGGCTGGCCATCAGGATGTGGTGCCACTTCAATGACGCCATGAGGGTTGGTGTCGCGAACAAGCTGACGATCGAGCTGCGTCCAGCGCTCAGTGTCGACCTGCCGCTCGATGGCCTGGCGGATGTCGAGGTCGGTGCGGAGCCCCAGCGTCTGGGTGAGAATGTCGCTTGCCCGATCGCGCATGCCCTGGCGGATATAGTCGCGCGAGATGACAAGATTCTCGCCATCGTCGGCAATGCCGCGAACGAGGATGTGAACATGCGGATGTGCGGTGTTCCAGTGATCGACGGCAATCCAGTCCAGCCTCGTGCCGAGGTCGCGCTCCATGTCGACCATCAGATCGCGAGCGAAGGTCTTGAGATCACGGAGCTCCATTGCATCGTCCGGCGAAACGATGAAACGGAAGTGATGACGATCGTCCTTGCAGCGGTCGGAGAAGGCGTCATCATCTGCCTCTTCGGTGTCGGGGCCGAACATCCTCGCCTTCTCGCCATCACGTGTAACACCTTCGCGGCGAAGGTACTTGAGATGGGTGGCGAGTGGTGGAGACCCTCTGAATTGCCGCACCACACGGGTCTTGACGACGGCGCCTCGTGAGCGCTCACAGATAAGGTGACTGGCGCGGATGCTTGCTGACCTGCCGCGACCAAACGTTGAAGCTCGTGGGGAGGTGATCCGGCCCTCCCTTGTAAGATGACCGCCAGCACGCTGTGTGGCCGCAAGCGCCTGAAAGATGAAGGGCCGCGCGCGCTGGCTGGCGCGGGAGCGGATGCGACCAGGTCGGAAGCGAAAGCTATCGTCACGTTTCATGTCAGGCGGCCACGAGGTGCGGTTTCCGTTGGAAAGACCGAAAAATGCGAGTAGCGCACATCGCCGTTTGTGCCAGCACATCGCGAATTGCGTTGAAACTCACAAGGAAAACAATCGGCCGACCGAGCCGCACCTCGCGGCCCTTTATCCTGCCAATCTCTGCCCCCGCATTTGCGGCCAATCCTTCCGCCGCAATGTCCGCGACGGAACAGGCCGGAATGCAATCGAGGAGGAATCTGCCGATCATCGCAAGGCCGGTGAAGTGCGCTGAGCGAATAGCCCGGGAACAGCGGGGTTCGGCCAGAAACGGCTCTCACCTGGCCATGGCTGGATCGCGGTCAGGTCAGCAACAGAATTGCCCGTTAGCGACTGCATTGTGGACGAATGAATCGCCGCAAAGGTGGTCTCTGCATAGCCATTGCCATTCAATGCAGCGGCGTTCCGAATGTAATGGGTATGCGCAAAAAGCGCGGTACTGCGTGAGGTGCCTCTGTCTCTTCCTTGCTGTGCACACCTCGGACTGGGAACTGAGTCATTGATCAGCGGCGCGAGTTTCCTGACGTAGTCGACCGTCTCGCGTGGCAGAGGACGGCCGGTGGACAAATGTTCCTTGTACCGTCCAGGGCCGGCATTGTAAGCGGCAAGAAAGCCGCGGCGCCCGAAGGTGTCGAGCATTTCGCGAAGATACGCAGCGCCTGCAAGGATGTTGTCACGCGGCTGATAAGGATCGTCGCCGAGTCGGTGCTTGATGCGCAGTTCTTCCCAGGTCGCCGGCATTATCTGCATCAGCCCCATTGCGCCCTTTCTTGAACGCGCTCGAACATCGCCGACGCTCTCGACATGCATGACGCCGGTAAGCAAACGCTCCGGAATGGCGAACCGTTTAGCCGCTTGCCGGATATGCCGCGACCACTGGCCAGCCGACAAGATCGTGCTCTCGGAGTGAGCCGACCGTTCACCATGAGAGCATGCGTTTGCAACAGCTTCCGGAGTCGCGAAGGCGAGCACGATGCATGTGGCAATCCTTGTCACACCGCTGTGGACGGCATCCCGCCGACCCCGGAACCGATGAGCTGCCAGCCCGCTACGGTGTTCACTTCCGTTAAGCGCGACGCCTCGCTGGCCCGACCAGCTTTGCCAAAACGCTGATGAAATCGGCCTCTGGAGTGACAAGCAAGTGTCCGGCCGCCTCTGATGTTCGTCGCGCGCTGCTGCCGGACTGGCGATCCTCTCCAAGGCTTTGGCCGGCGTCCGATCGGTCAAAGGCGTTGACGAGCAAGATTCATCGAAGGGCTCAAACAGCATCTGTTCAGCCTCGCCCCTCGCGCTTCGGTGACCGGCTCCAGTGCAGGCTCCAGACGCGGTTCTCGGCGTCGGACCGGAATAGCTTCGCGCGGATAGGCTGCGTAAAAGACGGGTCGTCAATTGAGACGGAGATATAGTCCCCAGCCTTGTCGCCGGTGCGGTCCCACGCCGCGCCGACCGCCATTCCCTCGCAATAGACGAGGTGGTCGGGCGCGTTTTCGGTTTTGGATTTCTCAGCAGGCAGGATGGCAATCTTCGCCTCGATCGTCAGCGTTGAGAGATTGCCGAAGAAGCCGTCATCATTGCGTGTGAAAGTGCCGATCTGGGGCATTGCAGTGCTCCTTTCATGAGTGTTTAGTGAGCGTTGAGCCGAGACGTGACGGTTCGCCGGGAAAAGCCGTTGGTGACATCCAGCGCCGGAGTGGCGCGTTCCGCGGTCCAGACGGGAACCGCGCGGGCAATAATCAATGAGAGCGGGAGCGGACCGAAATAGCGGCTGTCAAAACTTCCAGTAGCGTCCGGGTTCATGAGGAAGACCTCGCCGTCGGCGATCTCACGGCAGCCCCGCCAACTGGGCAGGGGTCGACCGCGGCTGTCACGCTCGCGTGCATGCCCATAGGTCCTGCCGTTGACGATGATCGCTGTACCTTCGCGGCAGACTGTCGTGCCCCCGTGTGCCAAAACCTGCTTCAGGAGCGGCACGTTTTTCGGCAGATATCCGCGTCTTGCCATGAAGGCCGCCAATGGCTCGGGCGGCACGATGACGGCGATGCTGGCAACACGGATTTTGTCGGCCGGCAGGGTGCGATAGAGCCCGATGGGGACGCTCGCGGACGCGTTCCAGATAGCCAGCGGCGGATGACTAATCCACGGCGGCGCCGCGGCGAGCACTGAGCCGCCAACCATCGCGGCGATGATCTTCATGCGCTTGCTCATGACTCGATCCTGGGGCGCAACAGGGAAACGTTACGACGCTTGTGCCTGTAGAGACTCGGGCGCTCGCATGCGGCCATCCAGCTGTGGACGCGTTGACCAGGCCACATCAAGGCCGCCGTTTGGTGCTGTCTCGTCGCGAGCAGGCGCTGCCGCAATCTGGTGGCGTGGGCGTGGATGGTTTGCGGCGCGGCCCAGACCAGAATGTCAGCGTTCCAAATCGTTGCCATGCCGGGCACATACGCCACCTCAACGCAGGACGGTTGCTTGTCCGCATGAGAATGGATCGGTGTCGGGCGGCGGGATTTCACCAATAGGGCGAGCAGCCACACCACGAGATCACGCGTACCGCGTGGAGCGAAGCCAGACGAGTAAAGGTGAGACGGCGCAAGCTGCTGCTGAATGGTCTCGGGATACTGCATTTCATTGTGCCACAGATCAGGAGCTGCGGTCGCGCCTGCTGACATAAGCCGGCGCGCGGGCTGCATGGGGTTTTGCCGGCGGAACATTGGTCGCATTCGCATCGCTGGTGGAGGTGCGTGCGCCGAGCTCTATCCAGGCATGCAAGTCGTCGATGTCATAAAGGACGCGTCCGCCGATCTTTCGGTATTTTGGCCCGGTGCCATAGGTCCGGTGCTTTTCGAGAGTACGGGCACAGAGCCCGACGATGGGTGCTGCCTCCTTCGTGCGCAGGTATTTTCGGGGCGCGTCCGCGGGACCCTTCGACATTTGCTCGATCTCCATTCGGTTGTGCTGTCATCCTGGCCTGCCGGGACGCGCAAAGCGGACCATGCTCGAATGGGCAAAAGAGAGGGAGGGCAAAGATCGGGGGGCGTGTTGTTGCTACCCCTAAGAAGGACTTCGGCGGCCGGACTTCCCGCTGCGACTGTGGGGGTACAAGAGAAGATCGCGATAGCCGCCAGCGACTAAAAAAGCTGCACGGCGCAAGATAGCCCGGACCTTGTGCCGGAGATGATGATCACGCCAGTCCCGCGGTACAATCGGCTCTCGCGACAACAGCACCTCCGCGATCTGACGATAGGTTGCACCCATGTGGCGACCATCATGCGCGCGCAAATTGAGGATGTGCCTGACCTTGGTCTGTTGCGGTAGGGAGCCGTAGGATGGACTGAAAGCTCGGCCGTTCAACGCCCGCCAGAGCCGGCGCGCCGCATCGAGCCGCGTCTCAAATGCAGCGTCGAGGGGCAGATAGATAGCATCGAATTCGCCGGAGCGGTCTTCGCAGACCAGATGGCTCTTCCCGGTTGAAGCAGACCAAAGAATGTGAAGTCCTTCCTCCTGCTGCCAAACCCTGGCTCCGATAAGTCTGAAAGGCCGAATTCTCTGATGAGAGGGGCTGATGGAGGCGGACATCCGCGTGGCCCGCAGCACGCGCGGCGAGGCCTGTTCTGTCCAGACGATATTGTCAGCCTGCGGAAATTCGGCACCGGCAGTTTTGAAATCGCGCACCCCAACGGGCAGCGAAGTCCCGCTGATCGACAGGATCTCCGGAACCTGAGAGCCGCGAGGCGATCTGGCGGCACTCGGCGATAAATTTATTGTTCCGGATCAGATACTCGGCGGCGAACTCCTCAGCTTGGTAGCTGCACATGTGCACGTAGGCCGCCGGTTCGGTCCAATCGCCCTGCACGGTTCCTGTCCTCTCCGCATAACCGCATCTGAGGCCCCGGCACCAACATTCAGAGTGATGAACAGATTTGAATAGTTGGAGAGTCGGCAAATCGTTGCGCAGATTCAGCAAAGCATGACAAGGCGCTCAATGGGGAGCGCCGCCGGCGAGAAGGTACCGGTAGCCGCTGGTCGTCATCCATCGCGCGCGTGCAAGATGGCTTTCCCAAGACCTGAACGCCCGCTCAGGCTCCTGTTCTGGGTCAATGTGCAGAACGATCCTGGCCACCTCTCGCCAATCGGCATCTTCCGCCGCCGCATCAAGCAGGCGAATGTAGGTAAGTAGCCGCTCCTCATCATAGCCGGTCAGGATCGGGTCATCCGAGGCCGTGTCGGCGACATCAGGATCGAGCAGTGGCTTGAGCAAGCGATTTCCAATCGTCTAAGTCAATTTGTCGAGAATACTCCGTGGCTGAATACTCGACAAGCATTGCACTCGCGGACATGGAAATACGCGAGGTATTTGCGCGCAATCTGAGGCAGCACCGAAAGGCGGCGGCGCTTTCGCAAGAAGAACTTGCCCACCGTGCGGACGTTGATCGCACCTATATCAGTGCGTTGGAACGCAGCGTCTACGGCGCGACGATAGACGTTGTCGACAAGTTGGCAAACGTTCTCGGCATCGAGGCCGCAGATCTGCTCAGACGTCCCGCACCAAATGTTCAAAGATGATACTTGCTTCAGCGTCCACAAGTTAAAGACAGCTCCCGCCCGGTTCGCGGGCGGGAGCTCGCGGCTTTCTCAATCGCGGTTGCGGCGGCCGTTGGACCGGGACCAAATGAGGCTGTGGCCTTCTCCGTCCTCATCGTCGAAGAGGTTGGCGTAGATCGGAGCGGTGAAGCTTGGATCGTCCAACTTCAGGCCGAGATAGTCGCGGCCCTCACTGGAGCGCTTGGCCCAGGCGGCGCCGATCTCGACCTGCGCTACGAAGACGCGATGGCTGGGGGCGCTGTCGCCGGAGCGGTTTGCCTCGGGCACGATGCGGACGTCTTTGGCCTGAAGCGAGAGGGTGACGATTTCGCCGTTGAACTCGTTGTTGCCGGTCTTTTTGAACGTTCCGATGGTCGCCATGAGCCTTCTCCTTGTACTCTGTTTCGAGCCCGCACCATTGCGGCCTCGATGGCGATCTGCGGGCCGGAGGCAATCGACGCCGCATCGCTTGCGACCGCAGCATCAGCGGAGGATGACAGCCAAGCGACTTTGTTGTTTCGCGAGGAATGACGGCGAAGCCGGCAGGGGAAGAAAGTCGGTCGGCGTCATTGCGGCTTAGGCGATTGAGGCGAAGCCGACCTTCGGCCAGATCAGCCCATCGAAGAGGTCGTTTGGAGCGGCCGGCCCGATAGAGGCATCAATGGAGGATCTCATGCGAAACCATCGCACTGGCGAAAGCCGGTTACCACCATCACCGCTGTCGATGCTTCCCCGAGAAGGCTTCCGGGAACAGCAAGCTGGTGCTGGCACCGCGCTTGAGATGCGCATGCCGTGGCTCAAGGGCTGACGTGCATCGCCAGAGATTCGCCATCTTTGGAACAGGAAGGCAGTCGTGGCAAATCCGAAGCGCGCGTCGCGCGATGTCGCGTCAGCGGCAACGGAAGCAATGCACAGATTTGTCAGAAACAGCATCCGATCCGCCTCGGTCCTCGGTGCGTTCGCCCCGATCCAGGGCCCGTCCGGTTAAACGGACGTCACCATCTCGCCTGTGATGCCGGCTGCGAAGCAGCTGAAACGTGGAAGGTAAGCGTGATCGCGTCGCGCACCTGCGCATGGACGTGGACTTGAATACCCCAACAGACGGAAGCGCCGGAGCGGAAAATTCGGCATCCCGAACCGACGCAGTCGACCGAACTGGAGGAAGCCGCCCGGCCGACCGCTGCCGTGTCGTGCAACGGACTAAAGATAGGAGAGCGGCGCTATGCGCCGCTTTCCCTGGGGCGGAAGTCGAGAACTGGGATGCCGAGCTTCTTGGCCTTGTCGGCAAGATTGTCCTGTATTCCAGTCCCGGGAAAGACGATGACTCCGATCGGCAGCACGTCCAGCATGGCGTCATTGCGCCTGAACGGGGCGGCTTTCCCATGCTTTGTCCAATCGGGGGCAAAGCCGATTTGCGGTACCTTGCGATGGTCGGCCCAGCAGGAGGCGACTTTTTCGCCACCTTTCGGCGATTTCCCGTGCATCAAGACCATGTCAGGATGCCTGGTGCGGACCTGGTCGAGCTTGGCCCAGATCAACTGGTGATCATTGAAGTCGAGACCGGCGGTGAAGGCGATTTTCGGACCTGGTGGCAAAAGGACTTCCTGCGAGGCGCGTTTCTTGGCGCTGAGAAAATCGCGGCTGTCGATCACCGCAGAGGTAACGTTGCGATGGTTGACCATTGATCCGCTGCGCGGTCGCCAGCTCGATCCGGTGTGGCGCTCATAGTGCTCGGCGGCCTGATCGCGCATCAGTTCGAAGGCGTTCTGCCGTTCGATAAGGGTCTGTCCTTCGGCCGTCAGGCGCTCCAGCTCGACCGACTTCACTTCGCTGCCGTCCTGCTCACGCTGGCTGCGGCGCTGCGCCTGCTCGTTATGGTCAAGTTCACGCTCGATCCGATCTGCGGCGCGGTGAAAGACGTTGACGGTCGACCAAAGGAGATGGTCGAGGTCGGGCTCGAGGCGGGTATCTTGCAGGGTTGCGACGAACGCGTCGAAGATGTCTACAATCGCTCCGGCGACGCGGTGGCCCTCCGGAAGCGGTCGGGGATCCGGCTCATCCGCGAACGGCCGGTAGCCATAGAGCTGGAGTTCGGTGAGGGCGTGGTCGATCGGTGAAGACGAATGCTGCGGTTCGTAGTCGTTATGCTCGCTCATTTGGATGCTCCGTCGGTTGGACCGCGACCCCCGCGGCCTTCATGGCGACGAAAGCCGGCGGGCGGGACGGCTCTGCACCCGCAGCGAAGCGGAGGGCCGGAGCGTCAGCGCAGGAGGGCGCGGGCCGGCTATTTTGCTTCGCGATGGAAAGCGCTCCCTTGGGAGCGCGCCGGAAAATAGTCGGCCGAAGACATTGCGGGGCCGGGTCGTTTGCCGGCCGATCGCCCTCTTGAAGGCCGGAGGCGCGGTTTCTCTCCGATCTCAGGAGCACCTGAGCAATGCCACGACAGCGGGGAGCGGCCGGTTCCGGGCTAGGCCGCCACTGGCATAAATCGGGCGATGTCCTGCGGGGCGAGTTGGACCCGGGCGCGCGCTCGAAGATCAGCGACGCCGAACCTACAGAGATCTTCGTTGAAATCGCCAAATGCCGGCGAGAGCACGATCGCCTCGATCCCGGCAGCATTTGCTCTTTCGATCAAGACATCACGCGCGCCGTCACCGGCTGGATCGGGGTCACGGACGATGTAGAGCCGTCTTAGGGTGACGGGGAACAGGATGGCAGCAAGATGCGCGGCCGAGAGCGCTGCGGCCATGGCCATGTCGGGCAAGACACACCGAAGTGACAGGACCGTCTCGATGCCCTCGCCGGCCGCCATGACTTCGCCGGGCCGACCAAAGCGAACCGCATGCCCGAGAAGGTCGCCCATAGCGCGCCTCGGGGTATCTACTGGTGCCTTGCCCGTACCGGAAGGGTCAATCCAGGTGCGATGTGCGCCGGTCAAATGACCGCTGACATCAGTGACGGAAGCGATCATCGCCGGCCAGGTCTCAGTCCGCGAGTGTTGGTCGGGCCGGTAATAGCAGTGGGGGTGAAAACGCAGGCTTTCGGTCCCGTGCAAAGCAGTAATACTGCGGTTGCGCAGATACGTCTCTACGACCGTGCCTGCAATCGGCAGCGAGACCGCAAACAGCCGACGCGCTTTCTCAGACGTGTCCGACGGCGCGGCCAGCAACTTCAACCGGGTTGATGTCTGCTCTGGTTCGGGATGCGGTAAGCCGAGAAACGCTATTGCCTCATGGGCAACGTCCCTGAAGTCGCTCAAGCCGCGGCTTTCGCGGATGATATCAAGAAGATCGCCATGCTCCCCTGTCGCCGCGTCAGTCCACTTGCCGGCTGCGCCCCTTCCGCTGTGCGAGCCGACGAGCCGCACGAACATCGAGCGGCCCGGCGTGTTTCGGACATCGCCGACAAGCCAGTAGCGGCCCTCGCGATGTCCGTTCGATAGGTAGTGGCGACAAACCGCCTCGGCCTGCCGGCTGAGGCGTTGCGCTAGGTTGGACGCGTCGTGCCGGGGCATCATGCATCCTCCCGCGTGTCGATGCGTCGCACGGGATAGCGCTCCAGCAGCTTGCCCAGAATTGCGGGGCCAGATGCGTCGGTGGGCACGAACATGCGCAGTTTCCACGAGATGATCTCGCCGAAGAGGCCGTAGGTCGAAAGGCGCTCCCGCATGGTGTCGTTGAAGTCCGCCAGTTCGATTCGGTTGACGCCCATGATGCGGCTGCGCCGAAGCTGCAGACCTTCGGCAAGGTCGAGGATCGTTCTGCCGCCCAAAAGAGCGCTGAAGGCATCACTTGCCGTGAGCGAGGACGAGTCTGTCGCCAATGCGCCAGAGATCCATGCCGGTGAGACCTGGAGACCGATGATGCGCTCGCCATCGTCGGTCTGGAGTCGGTACACACGTGAGAATTCCTTGGGTAGACGCTTCCAGATCGGCAGCAGCATGCCGGCAACGACATGGATGGTGCTGTCCGTGAACTCCGGCACGTCGGCTGTCTCGGCACGCCAGGCGTCAGCGAATGCAGCCTGCTCAGCCTCAACCCAGTGGCTCTCCGCCATCATCTTCAATGACGCCTGATGGTGATCCATCGGCCGGATCAGTCGGACACGCAGTTCGATCTCGCCACTGTCGAGCATCAGCGCGGGCGCCGGCACCTGCACGGCGGCGCGGCCGGATCGCTCGTTGACCAGGAGCTTCGCGCGGGCATCGCGAAGCAGTGCGAGGGCATCGGCAAGTGAAACGGGTCGGTTGCGCTTGCGCTGGGCGATGGTCAGCAGTCGCGTCTCCGCGCCGGTGGCCGCATGGACATGGACGACGCGTCTCTCGGTGACGACGAAACTCTCCGCCCGTAACGTTTCCAAGCCGATATCGTAGGCACCGGAGGCGATGGCGCCCTCGATTTTCGCATGGAGCAACTGCTCGAAGGCCGTGAACAGGACGGTCTGAAGCGCGATGCTGAGCGCCAGCAGCCGATTGAGGAAGGTGGTGACTGGCGGCAGCTCGTCCTTGATGCCGTTGGAATCCGTCAGCGTGAGCCCGGTCACTTCCTCGAACGTCTGGAGCGAGCAGCCCTCCACCTTGCCGCGGACCAGCAGCAGATAGAGCTGCCGCAGCGCGTCGCGGGCATAGTGCGACTCCAGATTGTCCTCGGGGCGAAACAGGCCTTGGCCGCCGGTTTGGCGCTGCCCACGCGTAATAGCGCCCAACGTATCGAGCCGCCGGGCTATCGTCGAAAGAAAGCGCTTCTCAGCTTTCACATCGGTAGCAACCGGCCGGAACAGCGGCGGCTGTGCCTGGTTCGTGCGGTTGGTGCGACCCAAGCCCTGGATGGCGGTATCGGCCCTCCAGCCCGGCTCGAGCAGATAGTGAACTCGAAGGCGGCGGTTCTTGGCAGTGAGGTCAGCATGATAGCTGCGGCCAGTGCCACCCGCGTCCGAAAATACCAATATGCGCTTGCAGTCGTCCATGAACGCCTGTGCCTCGGCAAGATTGGCCGATCCGGCGCGGTTCTCGACGACCAAGCGATCGATGCCTCGTGTACTGGTCTTACGCACGACGCGGCGCGACCGACCTGTCACCTCCGCCACGTTGTCGGTGCCGAAATGCTGTACGATCTGATCTAGTGCCCCCGGGACGGGGGAGAGCGAAGCAAGGCGCTCGATGAGGCGATCGCGGCGGGCGACCGCTTCGCGGCTCTCCACGGGTTGGCCGTCACGATACACGGGACGTGAGGACAAATTGCTTTCGCTATCGGTGAACGGCTCATAGAGTTGCACCGGGAACGAATGCTGCAGATACGAGAGGACGTACTCGCGTGGCGTGATGTCAACGCGAACGTCGTTCCACTCCTCGGTTGGAATTTCCGCGAGACGCCGTTCCATCAGCGCCTCGCCGGTCGAGACGATCTGGATGACGGCGGCATGGCCTTGATGGAGGTCGCGCTCGATCGAGCGGATCAGGGTCGGCGTCTTCATGCTGGTCAGCAAATGGCCGAAAAAGCGCTGTTTCGTGCTCTCGAAAGCCGAACGTGCAGCCGACTTTGCCTGACGGTTCAATGTGCCGGTCTCGCCTGTGACATTGGCGGCCCGCATCGCGGCATCGAGATTGTTATGAATGACGCTGAACGCCCCGGCATAGGCGTCGTAGATGCGGGTCTGCTCCGGGGTAAGCTTGTGCTCGACCAGCTCGTATTCGACACCGTCGTAAGAGAGCGATCGGGCCGTATAGAGACCGAGTGCGCGAAGGTCCCGGGCCAGCACCTCCATGGCGGCAACACCGCCAGCTTCGATCGTCTCGACGAACTCGGCCCTGGTCGCGAAGGGCAAATCCTCACCACCCCACAGGCCCAAACGCTGTGCGTAGGCGAGATTGTGGACCGTGGTTGCACCCGTGGCCGAGACGTAGACGATACGGGCGTTCGGCAGGGCGTTTTGGAGGCGAAGCCCAGCGCGTCCCTGCTGCGAGGCGGCGACATCGCCGCGTTCTCCCTTGCCTCCTGCGGCGTTCTGCAATGCATGGCTCTCGTCGAAAATGATCACTCCATCGAATTCGGCGCCCAACCACTCGACGATCTGCCGCACACGCGAGACCTTCTCGCCGCGCTCGTCGGAGCGCAGCGTTGCGTAAGTGGTGAATAGGACCCCTTGATCGAGATGGATGGCCTTGCCTTGCGGGAACCGCGACAGCGGCGTGACCAGCAGACGCTCCATCCCGAGAGCAGACCAGTCGCGCTGCGCATCTTCGATCAGCTTGTCGGATTTGGAGATCCATACCGCCTTGCGGCGGCCCTGCATCCAATTGTCCAGGATGATGCCGGCGGACTGGCGGCCCTTGCCGGCGCCGGTCCCGTCGCCGAGCATGAAGCCCCGGCGGAATCGCACGGCGTCTGCGGCATCGTCTTTCGCGGCAGAGACAAGGTCGAAGGTGTCATCCACCGTCCAGGAACCGGCGAGGAACTCCGAATGAGCCTCGCCCGCATAGATCACCGTTTCGATCTGGGCGTCCGACAAGGTGCCGTCGGTGACAATGTTGGCCGGAAGAATCGGCCGGTAGCTCGGCTTCGGCGGGGCAACGGATGCCATTGCGGCCGATTGGACCAGCTTGGTCGGATGCGGATGGGCGCCCGGAATGCGGATCGCCTGCAACAGGTACTTCTCATAGATCGCATCGGTGATGTGCCCACTCTCGGCAGGCGTCCAGTCCAAAGTCTCGTAAGCAAGCTCGACGCGTTGCGGCTCGGCGAGGCTGCGAACGGGAGATGAGGCCGCGGATCTGGCGACATAGCCGCGCACCGTGCGCGCCGTGGATCCCAGCGCCTTGGCGGCCTGCCCAAAAGCCGACGCGCCGACCGGCAGCCGCGCGGGAACATGCTTGTCAATCCAGGCGATCAGGGTGGCGACATCCGTCGCCGTGCCGGCTGATTCCGGAAGGGTGCCTGGATTGTCGGCCGGCAGTTTGTCGATGACGGTCAGTCGAGTCTCGACGGTCGTGCCATGCTTGGCGAAGACGGCGCCGTTGATCGCGGCGGTGAACACCAGGCGACCATGCTCCTGGAGCCTGACGAAGGACTCACGCCAAGAGGGCAGCTCGGGAGAAAAATTTGCGCCGGTAATGGCAACCAGCCGTCCCCCTTCGGCGAGCCGGGCCAGAGCGGAGCTAACGTGGCGATAGCCGGCGTCGGATATGCGGCCGCTGACTTTGGCAAGCACCGAGAACGGGGGGTTCATCAGCACGACGCTGGGCAAAATGCCGGGATCGAGATGATCATCGATCTGCGCTGCGTCGAATCGGGTAACGGTGATGGCCGGAAAGAGCAAAGAAAGGAGCCCGGCGCGGGTTCCGGCCAGTTCGTTGAGCAGCAATGTGCCGCCGCTGATCTCGGCCAGAATAGCAAGTAGCCCGGTACCGGCGGAGGGCTCCAGCACGCGGTCGGCAGGGCTGACTGCTGCGGCGGTCACGGCCGCCAGACCGAGCGGAACGGGGGTGCTGAACTGCTGAAGCGCTTCGGTCTCTTCGGAGCGGCGCGTGTGAGTTGGCAACAGGCCGGCGATCTTGCCGAGCATCGGTAGGGTGGCGGCTGCGGAACCGGCTTTGCGGAGAAGCGATTTCCCGTATTTGCGCAGGAACAGCACCGTCGCGACTTCGCAAGCGTCATAGGCTGATTTCCAGTCCCATGCGCCGGTTGCATCGGAGGCGCCGAAGGCAGCTTCCATGGCGGAGCGAAGCTTCGAGGCGTCGACGCGCTGACCGCGTTCGAGATGGGGAAGAAGGAACTGCGCCGCACATTGGATGGCAGCGCATGGTTCGACCGCCGGGGATGAGACAAGCGGAAGCGGCACCGCCGAAGGGGCAGTCTTGGAAACGTCAAGCATGGAGAAAACCTCGAGGAGAGCGGAACGGGGTTGAACCGGGCGGCCCTCTCTCTCGACCAATCCGGCTCAAATCCGTCCTGGTCGGCCTCTCCCCCTCTGGAGCGGTCTGTCCGATAGCGGACCTTCTTCGATCCGGGCACTACGCCGCTGCACGCCGTCAGCCCAATGGATGGCAGTCACTAGCCGGGCGATATCTTGGCGCGCAGTGTGGACGGCGGGATAGCAGCAGCAGCCGAGCGAGGAGGGACGCGGCAGAACCGGCCAATTGGGTTTGCCCGCGCGGTTGGCCATGGGGAAGCGGGCATCGGGTAGGTGGTAGGAAAGAGCGCGGAGCGGCCGAAGCCGCCCCGCGCGAGGCGATCTATTCGGCGGCCATATGCGGTCCGCTATCTTCAATCTGCGCACTATCGTCTGAGAGGAATTCGGGAAGCTCTTCCCCATACCCCTCGGCTCCGGTGCCACTATCAGCGTCGGTACTACCGTCAAGGTTGACCAGGCGCAGCGGCTCGGGCAGCCAGCCACTGTCAGCCAGCAAGCGCTCGGCTTCTTTCGCCATATCTCCCTTCTTCAGATGGTCGATAAGCTGCGCGGCCTGTTCGCCCTTCGCCTCTCGCACCGCCTCGAGAATGCGAGACTTGGTGATGCGGCCGAGATAGTTTTCGACAGTCGGCGTCCAACCCGCCTCGACCATATCGAGACCGACGGACCGGGCCAGTCGATCAGCTTGCGCGATCCGCTGCTGAACACCATGCGCCGAGATAGCGCCGCCATAGCGGTCGCCCTTCTCGTGGAGCGCGTTCACACCGTAGCTGATACAATGGGCGAGCAATGCCGCACGACTGGTCTCATCGAGTGCGGCAATCCAGCCCCAAAGTGCATCGTCGTCGGTCGGCAGGTCCGATTGCCAGGCCTCATGGCGTTCGGCCACCGATTTCGCCGAGGGGCTGTCCTTCAGTCCATCCGCGTGCAGGGGGAAGAAGACGTGCCGGATCGAGGCCTCCAGGCACCCGGTCCTGGTGCGGTGCTGGAACGTGTCGGTGACCAGCTTGTGCAACAACGCTGTCATGGCGACGTGAGGATTGCTGGCAACCGCATCGCGCAACGCCAGCGTCCGGTGCGCGGTCAACTCTGTCACCAGTTGGTCCGGCAGGGGCCTTACCGCATCGTCCTCGTCTTCGTCGCGCTCGACTGCCTGGCCGTCCATGGTGACAACGGCACGGTGCACCGACGAGTCGCTGGGAGCCCTGGACCCGCCATCATTTTTTGATTCATTTGAGCCATCGGGTGAAACTGGCGGCACGTCCTCAGGATGGAAAAACCCGCGTTCTACCGAGAGCGAGCCGTCAGCGTCTATGCTGACGAACGCGCCGGCAATGGCGATGTCGTTCGGATCGAACTGCCTTGGGCGCTTGTCGAAAGTGGCGAGTGCGGTCTCGATTTCCCCGAGCCGCTGATCGACGTTTTCGGGCAGCTCGTCAGCACCCTCATATTCGGTTACAAGTTTGGCGTGCTCGGCACTGAGGGCGTCAATGGCAGCCTGCTCCTCGGCAGAGAGGTCGAGAGGATCACCCTGCAGCTGATACAGCCCACGTGTTGCGTCGTATGGGAAGCTGACAGCGACCTCGACCCACTTCCAACCCTCGGCTGCTACTTCTTGCGCAACCTCTTTGAGTTTTTCAGCGACCAGGCGGTCCAGCAGCGCTGCATCCTGCAACCAGCCGCCGTCATCCGACTGAAACAGATCGTGCATGACGATGCCACCGGCAGCCTCATAGGCATCAATACCCACGAAGACCGCGCGCTTGTCGGAGGCTCGCACCGTCGTTTCGGTCAGCATGCGCCGGATTTGATAGGGCTCTTTCGACCAGCTATTTCTGATCGCTTCCCAGACCTGCTCCTGGCGGGCACGGTCTTCGGAGACCGTGAAAGCCATGAGTTGCTCCAGCGTCATGCCGTCTTCGGCATACACTTCAAGCAGCACTGGCGAGACAGAAGCCAACCTAAGCCGTTGCTTGACGACGTTGACCGACACGAAGAAGGCTGCAGCAATCTCCTCCTCGCTCAGGCCTTTTTGTTGCATATCCTGGAAGGCGCGAAATTGATCGAGCGGGTGCAGCGCCGCACGCTCGATGTTTTCGGCGAGCGATACCTCCTCGGCAACGATCGTGCTGTGACGGTCGCGCACCACACAGGGCACGGGCGCGGTCTTGGCGAGGCGCTTTTGCTTCACCAACAGCTCAAGGGCGCGAAAGCGCCTGCCTCCGGCAGGCACCTCAAACATGCCAGTCTCGTTGCCGTCGCTATCGACGACGGGCATGACACTGAGGCTCTGGATCAGGCCGCGGCGGGCGATCGAGGCTGCGAGATCCTCGATCGAGACGCCGACTTTGACGCGCCGGACGTTGGACTGGGAGAGCACCAGCTTATTGAAGGGGATGTCGCGCGAGGACGACAGGGTGATCTTCTGAACAGCAGTAGCCATCGGGATTTACTCCGCGACGGGCAGCCGAGAGCCTCTCTCTCGACCTCCAAACCCGTCATGAGAATTCCGTTCCGCCTCTCCCTCCGATGTGCTCGACAGCCTGCCACGTTCGGTCCTGCATCATGCAATGAGTTCGCCGCAGCGGCGTCCGGCATCGAGGGAAACTTCGATCACAAACGCATTCGCGGGAGGAACCCGAGCTGGAAGCAAGCGGCAATCATGCTGCCTCCCACTGATCATCGTCAACGGCGATGCGCTCAGGCAAGAACTGCAGGAGATAGTCCGAAGCCTTGCTTGCCAGTGAGGCGGCACGAAAGATCGCCCGGTTGCCCTCGCGCAGCACCTCCAGCCACGAGCCGATATAGTCGGCGTGACGCACGGTCGGCGTGATGCCGAGCGAGGCGCAGCAAAAAGCCGCGCTTATCTCTGCCCGTTATCTGAACAGTCAACCTGTCTCAGTGGGCCTTCTTGGCGCTGGACCGGAGAATTCCCCGGATTTTCGATCAGCGGATCGGCATGAGACAGATTCCATGATGAAATCGATGCTCACGAAAAAAACGTCCAGAGCGCCTGGAAGACGTAGCCGATCACCAATGATCCCGAAACTGCGAGCGCCACGAAAAGGGCGATGGTTGACGGCCTAAGGACCAAAGCCACAGCCAAGACGCCCCAAATACTGACGGCGCCGCCTGAAACGAGGAGTGCCATTGCCGCACCGGGTGACATGCCGAGATCAAGTAATCCTCGAACCAAGGGCAGTGCCGCAAGACCATCGAGATACATCGGTGCACCGACCAGCACCGCGAGTGGGATAGCGTATGGAGAATCCTTACCGACATAGGTGGTGAGGAGATGAGACGGTAGAAGGTCACGCAGCAGAAACTCAGCCGAAAAAGCAAATATCAAACAGATCACGACGATCCTTGTTGTGGAAATAAGGTTCGCCCCAAATGCACGCATGCGAGCTGGCTCTCGCCAGATTCGGAAAGAGAAATCCGTTGGCGTGCACGTGCCGCACTGGCCATTACCTATAATTCGCTGTGGCCGTAACGGGTTTTGAACCATCTGCGTGCGCGCGAGGAGAGCCGTTCCCGCGCCGGAAAAGATTCCAAGCGCAAAAGCCGCAAGCATCTTTCCGATGGCGAATCCAGGGCCGAGCAGCGCCCACGTCGCAGCGAACATGGTGGGCCCGGTAACAGGCGAGGAAAGCCAAAATGCCATGATGGGCGCAAGCGGAACGCCGGAGGCAAGGAACCCGGTCGTAAGCGGCAGCACCGTTACGCCGCACACAGGTGTCACAGTGCCGATTGCCGACGCGATGACGACAGTTGAGATAGGGCGGCCCTTAAACCACCGCGCCGTAATGGTCGCCGCTCCGCTGGCTGCGACCCATGCGGAGATGACTAGCCCAATTGCAATCATCAGCGCGACATCCAGGAAGCTCTGCACGACGAAACGAAGCGTCTCCTGCGCCCTTTGCGGCCACGTAAGGGCGACAACGACTTTCAGAACAGCAGCCGTCGCCCAGATGACCTGCATTCTTTGGGGCCTCGGGAGCGTGACAATCATGGCGACATCCTCTTTGCTGACATCATACATTGCCGACTTCCATACGGAAAACGAATAGCGTAGATATCAGCTATGAGCTTGAACGATGGGAAATCGACACAACTGGACAGCGATTTGCTGCGAACGTTTCTCGCGGTGGCTAAAGCAGGGAGTGTCAGCGGCGGCGCTGCGCACCTGCTCCGCACACAGTCGGCCGTTAGCCTGCAAGTGCAGAAACTTGAGGGTACTGTCGGACAACGCATGTTCGAAAGGCATGGCCGTGGGGTTACCATGACTGCTGCCGGCGAGCAGTTGCTGCCCGTCGCTCGCCGTGTTGTCGAAATGCTGGATCAGACAGTCGCCGATCTGCGCGGAACGCAAGCGGAGGAAGAAATCCGCCTCGGGATCCCCGAGGAATATGGTGATACGATCCTGCCGTCTATCCTGGCAGCCTTCACCGAAGAGGAGCCCACAAGCCGTATTTTTGTGCGCTGCAGTTCGAGCATGGAGTTTCCACATGCGTTGGCCGCCGGCGAGTTGGACATCGCTCTCCACTCACCTGAGCGTGTCTCAAAGGACGACGTTGTTGTTCATAGTGAACGCGCCGTGTGGGCCGGCTCGGTATTCCACAATATCGAAACACGACGGCCCCTGCCGGTGGCTCTATTCGACAAAACCTGCTGGTGGAGGGAACGCTGCCTCGATCTTCTTCGAAAATCCGGATTGGAGCATCAGATCGTTTGTACCAGTGAGAGCGTTTCAGGGATTCGAGCTGCGATCGCAGCTGGCATCGCGATTGGCGTCTTGCCGCAAAGCGCATTGACGGACCAAATGCGAACGCTTGCCGATGAGAAACTGCCGCAGCTAGGAGAAACACATCTGATGCTCACCAGCTCCTCGAACGCACCTAAACGGCTAGCTGGCAAATTGACAATGATCATCTCAAGGACATTCGAGGGGAAGTGACGCCGTTTTGCGGCAATACGTCCGGCGATCGACCAAGCTGTCAGGATGTTCGTCGCCGCCGCCGTCGCGGAGATCGCCGGCTGCTTCAGCTTCTGGCTGTGGCTTAGTGAGGCCAAGCCGAGCTGGTGGCTGGCGCATGGGCTGGTCTCGCTCGTCGCGTCGCCTGGCTGCGCGCGCTGGTGGACAGCAGCGCGTCCGGGCGGGCCTACGCGGCTTATGGCAGCGTCTGTATCGCCGCCTCGCTGGCAAGTCTGCGGGACGATCGAGGGGGTGAGGCCGGACCGTTGGGACACTTTGGGCGCCGCGATCAGCCTCGTCGGCGCCGCCATCATCATCTTCGGCCCGCGTTCCGCCTAATGTGACGGCTGCTGGGCGTGCATCCAGTCGGCGATCTCTTGCGCCTTGGCGGCGGCGGTGAAGATGGCGCGCTTGTCGGACCGGAGCACCTCAAGCCACGAGGCGACGTAGCTGGCGTGGTCGGGACGCGGCTCGACGCTGAGGTTCAAGTCGGCGCAGATCATGGCGCTGAGCAACTCGACCGTGCACTCCTCCATGGCGTAGGCGGCCGAGCCGAAGCGTCCGGAGAGATCGCGATCGAGGCGATGGCTGGCGCCCGAAGCGTGCCCGCATTCATGGAGGAGCACTGCGTAGTATGCGAGTGCGTCGCGGAAGCAGGCGAACTCCGGCATCTGCACGTGATCCGTGACAGGGCTGTAACAGGCCTGCGAGCCGCCGTGCCGGATGTCGATGCCGAGCGCCGCGCAGAACCGTTCGGCGTGCCCGATGCGCTCGATCTCGGGCAGTACCGGCATCTCGGGCGGCGTGTAGCCGTCGACCTGCGCGCAATTGAAGACCGTATAGCCGCGTGCGAACATGCGTCGGGCCGGCCCGTCGCGATCCTCGCCGCCGTCCTGACGCTCCGTGTCGCTGTCGCGGTCGGCGATCTTCCAGAATACGACGAGGTGGCCGCGTTCGCCCTTGCGGACCTGGGCGCCGAGCGCCTGCCATTGGCGGTAGGTGCCCCAGATGCCGGCGGGATAGCCCGTCGCATGCGCCGCGGCCCAGAGTGCGATGACGTTGACGCCGCGATAGGTCTTGCGCGAGCTGACGTTGACGGGCGTGGAGATGGCCGAGCCATTGTGATGCCAGGGCATCCGGTAGTCGGCGGCGCCGGCTTCGATGGCGGCGATGATCTGGCTGGTGACGCGCTCGTAGATATCGTTCCGTGTCTCGGTCTGGACGTTGCGATCCGTGGTCATGGGTGCCTCCTGTGCTCGCCCTCTCCGTCGAGGGCGCGGCGGCAGGGGCAGGCGCGGATAGCCGGCCCGTCACACCCTGTTCTCGGTGCTGGTGCGGAACAGGGTTGACGGGCCGGCAGCGTCTGCCACAACCCGAGCCCCTGCCTCGACGGGCGAGCGCAGGAGGCACCCATGATCGGCGGGCCCGGCCGGACCGGATCGGTTACGAAGCTGCGCGGCTCTCAGCCAACGCCGTCGTGAGACGGGCGCCGTAGCGGCACGACCCTGGTCGCAGGCGATCGAGCCAGTTCCTCCCGCAGGCCGTCGATCACCGCATCGCGCTCGGCGACCTGCAGCGTCAGCACCTGGATGTGCTGTGCAAGCGTGCGGGCGAACGCCCGCAACTCGGCCATCTCGGCGCCGCGCACGGCGCGGAGCTCGGCTTCGAGGGCGCGGATGCGCTCCTTGAGGACTCTGGGGGAGGATCCCCGGCGGCGCTCTTCGGCGGCACGGAACTCGGCGAGAAGAGCGCCGGCCCGGTTCGCCGTCGCCCGGCTGACGCCGGCCTCGCGCGCCAGGTTGGCGACGGTCAGCGCCCCGTCGGTGCGCTCGGCGCGACCGTCGAGCAGCCGCTGCATGGCCGACCTCAGCGCGGCTTCGCTCTTCGGCCCAAGCGCGGTCATGCATCACCGTCCACGAGAGGAGCGATCAGACGGCGCTTGCGCTCATTGTCCTTCAGGATCGCCGTGCGCTGCAGCGGCGACAGGCGCCGGTCGGCCAGCAGCGCTTCGCCCTCGGCGATCGAAGCCTGCCATGGTTCGCGGTGCCGGGCGGTCAGGCAGGCATTGGGACAACGGTCGGGGCTGCAGCGCGACAGGGCCGGCGCCGTCCGCTCGTCATCCGGCGCATCTTTAAGGCAGAGCGCGGTCGCCGCGTCGAAGAGGCAATCATTGAGGAAGCCGACGTGCAAAGTCCGCCCGAGATGGGCAAGCATGGTGCGCAGCCGCTTGCGGTCCACGATCCGGCCAGGAAAATCGCCGAGTTCGTCCTGCACGCGGGCGAACTCGCGGCGCAGTCGCGTCGCACCCGGTCCCGCCGGCCCGTCATTGCGAAGAAACGCCTCGTAATGGGCGACGATATCGTCGAGCTGGCCGAGCGCACGCTCGCGCTCGACCACGCTTCGGAAGTCGGCCCGGGCCGATCCAGCGTAGCCCTCGAACATGGCTATGGACGCATGCTTGTACTGGATCTTGCCGGCGACGGTGCCGAACGGCCGGTTGGCGATGTACCAGGCGATCGTGCGGCGCAGCTGTCGCGTCGTGAACTTCCAGGGTTCGTCGTCGATGCGTGGGATGACCGGTCCGTCGCTGGCGCGCGCATCGAGCCCGTCGCGGAACAGGTTGAGCGTTGGCGTCGCGCCCATGCCGAGGTGATCGTTGCTCCAGGGCCAGTCCTTCAGCGCCACCCACAAGGATGACAATCCCTTGTCGCGGCGATTGCGCGCCGAGAGAGCTTCCATCACCGCAACGGCGCGGGCGACCGGCTCGATCGTGATCCAGTCGGCCGTCGCGCCGCGCGCCCCATGGCGTTTGTAGACGGTGCTGCGCAGCCGGTAGCGCTCGACCAGGCCGTCGGCGCTGCGCACCGGCGACACGCAGCCCGGCTGCATCGCCTGCACCTCGCTGTCGCGCATGCCGGTCAGATAGGCGCAGACGATATAGCAGGCGCCCTGCAGCATCCGCTCCTCGCGGGCCAGGCTGAGGCCGTCGAAGCGATCGCGCCAGGGCAAGCCGGTGTCCGGATCGGTCGAGATCGGTGTGTCGAGCCCGCCGATCTCGGTGCCAAGTTCTGTCGCTGCCTCGTCGATCAGCCGCGCGGTCGGCTCGGACTGGCTGACGCGGCCGCTCTCGCGCGCGCCGACGTGAAGGCGCATCAGATGAAGATTGTAGGGCGGCGTCTCGTCGCCGGTGAGCGGATCGATGCGGCGGGCGACGTTAGGCGCGCGCTCCCAGATCGGCACGCCTCGGCCCGTGGCCCGGCGCACGTCGAGCCACTTCGCCACACGGGCGCGATAGGTGCTGGCGACGGCCCGGCCGGTCCGCGCGTCCCGCGTCATCAATCGGGCGCAGCGGGCTTCGAGAGAGTCAAGCTCTGCACGGGCGGCAAGGATATCTGGCGCGTAGACCTCGACATACCTGAGTGCCCAGCGCAGCATGGCGCCGATGACCGGCTCGGGAATGCGCGGCGTGGCGTTCTCGGCGGGTGCCGGCGGCCGTCCGGCGACGCGGTGGGCGGCTCGCCCACGCCAGGGGAGCACGCCGATGCCACCACCGGTCAGCCACGGCGCCAGGTGATGCAGATCGATCGGCACCTCGACATACTTCACCGTCTCGTGCGGCGTTCGCTGTCCGCCGTCACGGGCATGCACCAGGTAGGCGTCGAGCAGCGCCTGATCGACGCGGCCGAGATCGACGGCGCCAGTCTGCGCGCGGAGGAACGCAGCGAAATGCTGGACGTAGCGCAGCAGGCGGATCGCCGAGGTCGCGCCGCAGGGCGCTCGATATCCCGGCACATGGATGCGCAGCCGGGCGACCACATATTCCTTTGCCAGCCGTCGCGTGGCGAGATCGGCGATGCGGGCGAAATCGAGCCGGTAATTGCTGTGGCGGGCGTTGACCCGGAAGATGGCGGCGCCCAAATCCCAGAGATCGTCGCCGAAGCGGGGAAGCTCAGCGCGGTCGACATCGTCCCTGACCGCGACACCGGCAAGCACGGGCTCGCCGTCGCGGTAGATGGCCGACGGCAATGACGGCCGCGGCGAGAGCTTGATGGAACCGGGCATTATGGCGCTGCCGCTTCGGGCGGCAGGTAGATGAGCGCCGGGTCCGACGCCGCAATCCGGCGAGCCTCCTCAATCTCCGCGTCGGCAAACCGGGACAGAATCTGATCGGCAATGCGTCCGTGAACGCGGCCGAACTTGGCGATCCAGTCGCCTTCGCTGAGCGCCTGCCGTTGCGCGCGAATGAAGTCGAGGAAGGCCAGAAGCGCAGGCAGCTTGCGGGCGGTGATCACCGCATTGCTGCATTCGAGACAGCCCCAGAAGGGCGACGGACAGGCTTCCCCTTCCAGCCCGAACGGGCTCTTGTAGAAGCCGGCGCAACTGGCGAGCCAGACATCCTGCTCGCCGCCGAGCAGCGCGTCGATGGCGGCGGTACCGGCGACGGGAAGACTGGTTGCCTGCTCGGGATCGGCCAGAACGGCCTCCTCCTGCTCCGACGACAGGATGCACGGCCGCAGGGCGGCGTCGAGCGCATCGCTCATGGCGTCGGCAACGGTCGCCTCGTGCAGATGGCGAAGCGCGGGGACATCGGCGTAGTGGTTGGCCGCCACCGCGACGCTGTGGCCGACGGCGAAGCGGTCGAGCTGGCCGCCCGTACGCCGATACCACGCCGCCTTGTGGGTCTTGCGCAGGCGCGTCAGGTTGAGGCGGAGCGGCTGATCCTGTTCGTCGAGGATGCCATGTCGAGCAATCCATGAAGCGACGGGTTCCTTCAGGCTGAGCACCCTCGGGGTCAGACGACCCCAGGCGCAGTGGACCCAGAGCGTGTCGGCGCCAAGCCAGCCTCTCGCCGGACCGGTCCACTGCAGAACCTTGCGGATCAGGCCACCCGGTGTCGAGGAGGCGCCGTCGCGCACGCGCAGCCGCTTCCACTCGGCGCCGCGTGCCCGCCGCTTGCAGTACTCGATCTCGACATAGCCGCCGGACGGGTTCTTCAGGCAGTCCGCCCGCAAGCTCTTGATCGCTTCGATCTCGAGACCCGTGTCGAGCGAAATGAGGACTATGAGCGGCACGAGGTCGGCGGCGATCAGATGCTGGCGGCCATGCAGATCGTGGATCAGGCTATCGTTCGGCAGGTCGCTCTCACGGCGCAGCGTGTAGAGGCGCTTGAAGAGCGGGTGCCGGTGCCCGATGACGCCTTCCCCGTCGATCACCGCCATCACCTGTTCATGCGCCCCCGCCAGAACGCGGCTCCGATCGGCATCCTCGACGGTCGGGATGCGATCTGCCACGGCAAAGCGGCGGATGATGGCGGCGAGATCGGCGCGAGCGGCGATCCGCAATGCCGTGGCGACATCGTCGCCATAGGCATCGCGCGGCCGGGCGCGCACACCCGGCCGGTCGCTCGTATGCATCAGCCGCCGCGAGGCATCGGGTGGCAGAAGGTCGGGCTCCGCCGCCTCGGCGAGGCGGAGCAGGTTGAGCACCTTGCTCATCCGATGCAGCCGGTGATTGGGATGCAGGCCGCTCTCCTCCATCCAGGCGTCGAAGCCGTCGATCAAGGCAGCGCTCATGTCGGAAAGGCACACGATGCGCACTCTGGCGGAATCGAGATAGCGCCAGAATGTCTTGAGCGCGCTGGCATAGGCATAGGCTGTCGAGATTGAGCCGGCCGGACCGCCGACCTGGCAGGCGCGCCAAAGCGCGCCGGCAAACGTCCGGGCCAGTGGCTTGCGGCCAGCGAGCATCGTCAGATCGATCCTCCTGCTGCGGTCCGCCAGCGTGACTGTGAAGCGGAGCGACGCGATCGCGGCGGCTGCCTCGCCCTCGGGATCGGGCAACGCCTCGGGAAAGAGGGCGCGACGACCCGGTCGCCGTACCGAGGCAGTCGTCACGGCGGTCATGCTGCATCACCGGCCGTATCGTCGGCCCAGCGATCCGCGGCCGCTTCGACCAACTCCTGCGCCTCGGCGAGGCAGTCGAGATAGATATAGGTGCTGGTAATGCTCGCGTGCCCCAGGAGCTGCTGGAGCTTCTGCAACGGGTCGCCGAGCATCCGGCGATAGACCGCGCCGTGCCGGTCGTGCGGATCGAACACGGTTCCGATCTGCTCGCGGATCAGCATGGAGAGCATGTTGACGGCGAAGGTGTGCCGCAGAGTGTGCGGCGTCACCTCGATCTCGATGCCGAAGCGGCGACAGCGGACGCAGGCGCGCCGGAAGACCGCTTCCCAGGTCGCCGAGGGCACGGGCCGGCCGCCTTCGGTGAGCCAGAGCAAGCCCTGCTGCGCTCGGCCGGGCGCCCCGATCAGCACGCGGCGTCGTTCGCCCGGCGTCAGGCGGTCAAGCCGGACCCGCTTACCCGACGCATCAGCGACCTTCCCGCTCTCCGGCATCAGCCAGAGCGGATTGGGCACTGAAGGCTTTGAGCGGGCGGCGGAGATGGTGCGCTCGAGATCGACATAGTCGGAGATCAGCGCCAGCACCCGGCGCGGAATGCGGATGCGACGTGGCCGTCCGCCCTTGGCGATCGGACCGGGAAGATCGAATGGAACTGAGCGCGATCCCGGCTCGGTCAGGCGCGGAAGCTCGGCCAGAAGCAGGCTGCCAGCCTCTGTCAGCCGCAAACCGGTCGTGACCAGCAGTTCGGCAAAGAGCGCATTGCGCTCGCCGTTCCGCCCGCGCCACGCCGGATCTTCAGAGCCGTCGGGAAGCCGGCCGCGCAGCCCGACGTCGCGGAACAGGAGATAACGGCCGAGATCGACATAGCGGGTGTCGTGCCGGCGCGCTGCGCGCTCGCGGGCGCGGTTCGCCGTCACGGCGAGTACGGCCCGGCTGCCGGCGGCCCTACGAAGGGTGACGCCGTAGCTGAAGGGCGAAACGGTGATTATCCCTTCCTCTATGGCCCAGCGATAGAGCTTGTCGAGCGCGGCGATGCTTCGGTTCCAGCTTGCCGCCGAGATGCGGTAGGGAGCCGCCGCCAGGCGTCGTGCCCGATGAAAGGCCAGAACATCGTGGCGGTCGGCCTGCCAGACCGTCTTGCCGTCGCGCCGCTCGGCAAGAAAGCGCGCCCAGACCAGGATGTCGCGGGCGTAGGAGCGCCAGGTGTTCGGCGAGCGCGCACCCATGCCAGGACAGGCCCGGAAGAACCGGTTGAGATTGAGATCGTAGCTGCCGTCATCCGTCAGGATGAACGGCATGCCGTCGATCAGCCCGGCGCGCTCGGCCACGTCGAGCGCGCCGGGCGCGGGGTTTGTTGCGGAATCATCGAGAGGAAGCGGGCGCGACAGGGCGCCAAGATCGGTAAAGTACAGCTGCACGCACGTGACCTAAGCGGAGCGCCTGCGGCGCAAGTTATTGTCTTTATGTGCGAGGGGTTCCCCTCGCGCTCTCCCGCTCGCCGCGTGGCAGGGGTGCAGGACTAAGCCTGCACCCCATGAACAAGCTTGTGGTGCCGCCGCCGCGTAAAGCGTTGTCCTCGCTTCGCTGCGGGAACGCTTGACCCGGACGTCTGACGAGCTTCACCGGAACCGTCGGCAAGGTGCTTCCATTGCCTGATTCTGAGACAGGATTACAGAGTCAGGATAAGGCAACCAGCTCTTCGAAGGCATACTTCTTGGTGCCAAAGGAACCAGAGAGATCCCGGTTGAGGCGTGAGGCATGACCCGTGGCGTGCCCAAGCTCATGCAGGGCGGTCTGGTGCCAGTTGATCGGATCGAAATAGGTCTGGGGTGGCGGGACCCGCACATAGTCGTGGGCCGGAGCGTAGAAGGCGCTGCTGCCCCCGATCCGGAAATCGATCCCGGTGTTCTTGATCAGCATCTCGACCTTGCGCTCGATCAGGACGGACAAGAGTGGGGGCATGGCTATCGCAACATCGTCGGGCAGCCCGTCGCACTGCGCGGCGTTGAACACCGTGAAGCGTTTGAGGAATGGGATCGATCGGGCTTGCTCGCCGGTTTCGCGGGCGCGCCTTTTCTCGTCCTCGGGCACGAATCGGTCGGCGTAGACGACCGTTGTTCCATGCTCACCCTTGCGGACGCTGCCGCCAAGCGAGAGCGCCTGACGGAAAGTCAGCCAGCTCTGTCCCGAAAAGCCCTGCTCGATCACCGAACCCCAGAGGATCAGGATATTCATCCCAGAGTATTGCCGGCCAGTGACGGCGTTCTTAGGCAGGGCCAGCGGCGCTTTCGCGGCCGCCGTCCCCCATGGCTGAACCCAGGGTAGCCGACCGTCCTCCAACTCGCCGATGATCTTATTGGTGATTTCGTCATATAAGCTGGCCCGGGTGGGGGCAGCTTCGTGCCGATGCTTGGGCATTGCCAGTCTCCTCGCCGGGCGCTGGGAGCCTCTCTCCCTGCTTTCAACCCGTCAGTGCACCAAGCGCGGCCCTCTAACTCTAGGAACGCGAACGAAGATTCGGTTGCCGACCAACTCGGAGAGACATTTCCGAAACCGCAGCGTGAGGCGATCAGCAGAACCTCCCAAATACGCGGCGCGGGTAGCAGTCCGAGGGCGGGCCAGTGAGTCCATGGAAACGGAAGCCGCACAGATGGCCGAAGTTCAGTCGGGAGCCGTTTGACCGGCCACGGCTGTGCGGCCAGCCGAAAGGCTCGCGGAGCGTCGAGGCGCAAAGGCGAAAGCGTGCCGGGACAACCGTTCCGATTAGCAGGTCGAAGGAGCACCTTTGCCGCGGTAGCTCCAGTTGGCGCTTTTCGCAGCAGCGTCGTCAGGGGAAAGATCGCGCGGGCATCCGGCACGGCGAGACAGGAAATGCGCTCAACGAGACCCGCGATCAGACTGTTTCCGAGTGAAACTGTCGGATCATAAAGATTGGCTGGAGGGCTCCGTTTTGAAAATCCCCGACCAATTCGATGAGACCACGCCACTGCGCGTCGAGATTGCAGCACGGATTGCCTTTCCGGATGGCTCGATGCGTGCGGCGGGCCTGCGCAAGGAGCGTGACGCCGGTCGACTTGAAACCGAGCTAATCGCCGGAAAGGAGTACGTCACCTTGCGGGCTATCACCAGAATGAGGGAATTATGTCGCGGACGTCGAAAGGGCCACACCTCGTCTGGCGGGACAAAAGCTGGAAAAAGGGCGGAACACTCCGAAACCAAGCTGGATGGTTTATCCGCGATAGAACAACGTTCATCAGCGCTGATAGCTGCGAAAAAGGCCGTCCAGGACCTGAAGCTGAAAAGGCGCTCGCGGCCTACATCGCCAGCAAGTACCACCGAGTGCGCGGCGCCGAAGGCGTCTTGATTGCCGAGGTCATCAACATCTACCTGAGAGAGGTTGCACCGAAGCATGCCGCGCCGGAAGAGACGGCGGCTCGGCTGGACAAAATCCTCGATTTCTTTGGTGAAAAGACGCTCGCCGCCATCAACGGCAAACTCTGCCGCGACTACGCCGCGTGCTGTCCCACAGAAGCCGTTGCGCGCCGGCAACTCGAGGATTTTCGTGCGGCCATCAACTACTATCGCAGGGAAGGCTACACGACTGCCGCACCGACGATTGTCCTGCCCGACAAGGCCGGCGCGCGCGAGCGCTGGCTGACGCGCAGTGAAGCCGCCGCCCTCATCTGGGCAGCGTGGCGTATGAAGCAGAAATGGAAGGGCCAGGAGAGCGGCCGGCGTACCGGACGACACCTCGCCCGCTTCATGCTTGTCGCGCTTTATACAGGAACACGCTCGGCCGCCGTCTGCGGTGCCGCCGTCCGTCCAACCAAAGGGCGTGGTTATGTGGACCTTGACCGCGGCATCTTCTACCGCCGCGCCGACGGCGCAAGGAAGACCAAAAAACGCCAGCCGCCGGTGCGCCTGCCGGACCGGCTATTGGCTCACCTCCGCCGCTGGGCGTGCACGGATCTCGATATCAGAACCAAGGCGCGCGGCAAAAGCGCAAACATCGGCCGAAAAATATCGCAAGATTTTGTCGTGGAGTGGAATGGAAAGCCGGTTGTGTCGGTAAAGAAGAGCTTTAGGAGAGCTCGCGATGCGGCCGGCCTCGGTCCCGACGTCACTTCGCACACGCTTCGCCACACCACTGCGACCTGGCTGATGCGGGCCGGCGCCGACATGTGGCAGGCGGCGGGCTTTCTGGGCATCACCGTGGATGTCCTGATCGATACTTATGGCCACCATCATCCCGACTTCCAGGCAGACGCCGCCGAGAGGATCGCGAAGAAGCACGACAAGGCGACGAAAACCGCGCTCAGGATTGGTGACAATGAAAACATGAACTCGGCCTGGTCGCCCCACAGGTTCCCCACACAAAGCTCGAAAAGGAACGCAATCGTTGGGAAGCAAGCGTGACGATCAAGCCCAAGAAGCTGCGGCTTTGCTGGTAGCGCACATCGTTCAGGACGATGGGGTCGCAGGTTCAAGCCACCCGCACCACTTTCTCAAATTTGGCATTGGGCGGTCACGCCGTTCGAATCCACTCCTACTCCCTGAGCTGAACGAAACCAGGTGACGGCTTGCGTCCAGGTCCGGTTTCCAACTCAGGCGCGAAGCGTCATTTACCACCAGAATATCGCGTCAATATTTGGCGAGGATGGCCGCAACTTTTTCCTCATCCGCGCGCTCCGTAGCGGGGCGCATGATCCTATTGGGAATTGAATACGTCCACGCACGGCATCGCGCCGTAGCGTACGAAAGACGATGGCTCCCCGGCCTGAACGAAACTGCGAACTGCGAGCTGCCGATCCCCCTCGAACTGCGCTGCAGCTCACTATCAAGATGACCAGTTCTCCTCCTTCATGGACGATTGCCGCGACCGCAGGCGAATTGCTGCCACGAGCTCGGTCTGAACTGTCGTGTTGTTGCGATTTTTCATCGGAGAGTTTGCGCCAGCGACCAAGACGCTCAGGATCCAGCGTACTAGCAGCCAAAGCTGTCTGTACGCATAACGGGGTTCATTCTGCTCCATTCTTCTGAACCGTGGCGAAGACAAGCCGCTTGCCGTCGCGCACGCTGTCTTCGAGCGGCTTCACCTTCGCCAGATGCGCCGCAATCGCGCTGGCCAGCATGCAACCTGTTCCGCGCATTGATGCGGCAAGACGCGGTGCGTCGAAGCGGATTGGTTGTTGATCGGAACGCAACAGAATATCGGTCGATCGAGGTCCCGACGCATGCCCACCCTTGATCAGCAGGGCTTGAGCGCCGGCGGCCAGCAGTCTTTGTCCTTGCTGGAGCGCTCCGTCCTCATCCACTGCCAGTTCGGAACCAATAAGGAGCGCCAGTTCAGGGAGGTTGGGCGTGACAATGCAGCAAAGTGGAATCAGATCGCGCTTCATCGCAGCGATAGCGCCCGCTTCCAGAAGTGTGCTGCCTGAGGTGGAGGCCAGCACAGGGTCGAGTACTGTTGGCACTTGCGGGTATTTGCGCAGCACAGCGGCAACGGCAACAATGATCTGGGCAGTCGCCAGCATGCCGATCTTGATTGCGGCCACTTCGTTGGCCTGCAGCGCGGCGCACATCTGATTGGCCACCAGGCTGGGTGGCGAATGATGAATATCCATCACGGCGTCGTGCGTTTGCACCGTCAGCGCGGTTACAGCAAGACAGGTGCGCACGCCAATGGAAGCGATCGTTTCGATATCGCGTGCTATTCCAGCACCCCCGCTGGAATCCGATCCGCCAACGACAAGCACATGCGGTTCTCGTCTCATCGCCATCGGTCTGTCTTTTCAATCCATTCTCGCGTGCGCGCTTCGGGATCGGAGCTCAACGTGATGTCCGTGACCACTGCGGCGCTGTCGGCGCCGGCTTCAAAGACGCCGTCGAGGCGGTCAGGGTTGAGGCCGCCGATGGCGACCAATGGGATCGGCGCCACTCGCCGGTTCCACTCGCTGATCCGCTCTAGCCCTTGTGGCGCCCACTTCATCTTCTTCAAGACGGTGGGATAGATCGGACCGAGCGCGACATAGTCGGGCTCGGCAGCCATGGCCGTCTCCAGTTCGTCATGATCATGCGTGCTCAGTCCGAGCCTCACGCCGACTGGCCGTATCGCCAAGAGGTCGGCAGTCTGCAGATCCTCCTGGCCGAGATGCACGAAGTCGCAGCCTTCCTCGATTGCGAGGCGCCAATGGTCGTTGACGATGAGCTGGCACTGGTGCTCGGCACACAGGGCCTTTGCCTTGCGGATTTCGGTGCGCAGCCCGTCCTCGTCCATGTCCTTGATGCGGAGCTGCACAAGCCTGACGCCGAGCGGCGCCAATCGCTCGATCCAGGCGGCGCTGTCGACGATCAGGTAGAAGGGATCAAGCCTCATGAAAAACCGCCCTGCCAAATGTCGGCGTCGATGGCATCGCGACCTCGCGCGGTTCTAGCATTCCCGAGCAAAAGGCTTCGCGACCGGCTTCGACCGCCTTGCCGAACGCACGCGCCATGCCGACCGGATCGGCCGCCTTGGCGACTGCTGTGTTCAGGAGCACGGCGTCAAAGCCGAGTTCCATGACGGTTGCCGCATGCGACGGTCGCCCGAGGCCTGCATCCACAATCAGCGGGACGCCAGGGAAATGTCCGCGCATCGAGCGCAGCGCCATGATGTTGATCGGCCCCAGGGCGGAACCGATCGGTGCGCACCACGGCATCAGGACCTTGCAGCCCGCTTCCAGCAGCCGCTCGGCGACGACAAGATCGTCGGTGGTATAGGGAAATACCGCAAAACCGTCCTCGCACAGGATGCGGGCGGCTTCGACCAGGCCGAACACGTCCGGTTGCAGCGTGTCGTGATTGCCGATGACTTCAAGCTTGATCCAGCCCGTGCCGAACACTTCGCGCGCCATTTTCGCGGTTGTGACCGCTTCCTTGACGGAGTGGCAGCCTGCCGTGTTGGGAAGGACTCTCGTGCCAAGCGAGCGGATCAGCGACCAGAATTTTTCGCCGGCCCTGCCGCCCGCCATCTCGCGGCGCAAGGAGACGGTCACCACCGAGGTGCCCGATGCGCTAACCGCATCGGCAAGAATGGCCGGCGAACGATATTGAGCCGTGCCGAGAAGCAGCCGCGAGCAAAGCGCCGTTCCAAGAAGATCGAACATGCTAGCCTCCCTGCATGGGTGAGAGGATTTCGATCCGGTCGCCGTCGCTCAACTGGAACTCCGCCCGGTTGGCTTTGTGCACCAGGTCGCTGTTGACGGCGGTCGCCAGCCAATCGCCCTCATAGTCGAGAACGGCAAGCAGCTCGGCCAGCGTGGTGGCGGCAACCTCATGCGCTTCGCCGTTGACCATCAATTTCATGGGCAAGCTCCTTGGTTCTGTCTTGACTGAAAACCAGGTCGGCAGCCTGGCGCGCCATGGCGGGGGCGAGGAGAAAGCCGTGACGATAGAGCCCGTTGATCGCTATGATCTCGCCGTTCGTTTCGACGCGCGGCAGGTTGTCGGGAAAGGCCGGACGGACGCCGACACCGGTTTCAACGATCTCGGCCTCGCCAAAGGCCGGATGGAGGGCATAGGCGGCACCCAGCAGCTCCATCATCGAACGAGCCGTCACCGGTCCCGTGGACCGGCTCTCAATCATCGTCGCGCCAATCATGAAACGGTGGTCGGTGCGTGGCACCGCATAAAGCGGAAAGCGCGGATGGAGCAGCCTGACCGGGCGCGACAGTGAGATATCAGGTGTGCGCAGGATCAGCATCTCGCCGCGAACGCCGCGCAGCCTGTCATTGGCTGCTGCCATTCCCGTGCAGTCGATCTGACGATCGAACCCGGAAGTACGCCGGACGTCAGCGCAGAAGTGGAATTCGACGCCCATCGCCGCCAGCCTGTCACGAAGTGCCGCCATCGCCTGACGCGGGTCGAGATGGGCGTCGTCGGGGAAGAGCAGTCCGCGGCGGAAGCGGCCGGCGAGGTCGGGCTCGAGCAACACGATTTCATCTTCATTGACACGCCGATGACCCGAGGTGCGGCTGGCGAACCGGTCGAGCTCGCCCGCATCACGCGGCGCGGCCACGGCCAGTGTTCCGGCCCGTGTCACGTGACCCGGCAGTACCGCATCCCACCAGTCGGCGGCATCGCGTCCGAGATCCAGCACTGGCTGCTCGGCGCTTTCACGCTCGCACCATGGCGCCAGCATGCCGCCGGCGAACCACGACGCATTGCCGCCAACGGTATGTGTTATCTCGGCAACGGTCACCGTCGCGCCACGTGTGGCGAGCTCGAAAGCTGCGGTGAGGCCGGCGACACCGGCCCCCTTGACCAGGACCCTCATGATCGCTCGCGCGCCTCTCGCAGGAGCGGCGCGCCGGTCTCGTCCGCGGGCACGTAGAGATCGCCGCCTTCGCGATATTTCGCCGCCATGGCCACCATCCCCTCCTTCTGCGCCTCGGCGCGAATGTCGTGGGAGATGCGCATGGAGCAGAATTTCGGGCCGCACATCGAGCAGAAATGTGCCACCTTGTGCGCTTCCTTGGGCAAGGTCTGGTCGTGGAAGGATCTTGCGGTTTCGGGATCGAGCGACAGGTTGAACTGGTCCTCCCAGCGGAACTCGAAGCGCGCGCGGGAAAGGGCATCATCCCTGACTTTCGCCGCCGGATGGCCCTTCGCGAGGTCGGCGGCATGCGCCGCGATCTTGTAGGTGATCACGCCAATCTTGACATCGTTGCGATCGGGAAGGCCGAGATGTTCCTTCGGCGTGACGTAGCAGAGCATGGCGGTGCCGAACCAGCCGATCATGGCAGCGCCGATGCCGGAGGTGATGTGATCGTAGCCCGGCGCAATGTCGGTCGTCAGCGGTCCAAGCGTATAGAACGGCGCCTCGCCGCAGACAGCGAGCTGCTTGTCCATGTTCTGCTTGATCTTGTGCATCGGCACGTGGCCGGGCCCCTCGATCATCACCTGGCAATCCTTCGCCCAGGCGATCTGCGTCAGCTCGCCCAACGTTTCCAGCTCGGCGAATTGCGCCGCGTCGTTGGCATCGGCAATCGAGCCCGGACGAAGGCCGTCGCCGAGCGAAAAGGACACGTCATAGGCGCGGCAGATGTCGCAGATCTCCGCGAAATGCTCATAGAGGAAGCTTTCCCGGTGATGGTGCAGGCACCATTTGGCCATGATCGACCCGCCGCGAGACACGATACCCGTGATCCGGTCGACCGTCAGCGGGATGTAGTGTAGCCGCACGCCGGCGTGGATGGTGAAATAGTCGACGCCCTGTTCGGCCTGTTCGATCAGCGTGTCGCGGTAGACCTCCCAGGTCAGGTCCTCGGCAATGCCGCCGACCTTTTCGAGCGCCTGGTACAGCGGTACTGTGCCGATCGGCACCGGCGCATTGCGGACGATCCAGTCGCGGATGTTGTGGATGTTGCGGCCGGTCGACAGGTCCATCACCGTGTCGGCGCCCCAGCGGATCGCCCACACCATCTTTTCCACTTCCTCGGCCATCGAGGAGGTGACCGCCGAATTGCCGATGTTGGCGTTGATCTTGACCAGGAAATTGCGGCCGATGATCATCGGCTCGCTCTCGGGATGATTGATGTTGGCGGGAATGATCGCGCGTCCGCGCGCAACCTCATCGCGCACGAACTCCGGCGTGACGAAGTCGGGGATAGCGGCACCGAAGGCCTCGCCGTCGCGCTCAAGCTTGCCGCGCAGCATCTCGCGGCCGAGGTTCTCGCGGATGGCGACGAACTCCATTTCGGGCGTGATAATGCCGGCGCGCGCATAGCTAAGCTGGGTCACCGCCTTGCCCGCCTTGGCCCTGAGCGGCCGGTTACGAACGGGAAATTCCGGTGTCAGCCGCTCACCCGCTGCGAATCCGTTGTCCTCCGGCCGCACGTGACGGCCGTCATAGGCCTCGACATCGCCACGCGCCGTGATCCATTCGTGGCGAAGCCGGGCAAGGCCCTTCTCGATGCTGGTTTCGACAGTCTGGTCGGTATAGGGGCCGGACGGATCGTAGACGGTGACGGGCGGCTCGCCGGCCGTTGGATGGACGGAGATTTCGCGCATCGGCACCCTGATCTGCGGGTGGATGGCACCGGGTTTGTGGATTTTCCGCGAGGCGGGCAGCGGTCCCGTTGAGACGGCGGGAGTGAGGGCATTCATCTTGAGGCTCCTTTGCTCATGCATTGGAGACCCAGTTCTGTGCCGGAAGGATGAAAAGACGCTTCTGTCGACCTGCCGAAACAGGATCTCGGGCGTAAACTCCCGCAAAGCGCTTGCACCGTCCCTACGCCAGTATGAACTGGATCAGGTTCAACGGGTCACTGCGCCGCGAAAGCCAGCAGTATCTCAGCCCCTTGCCGGGACTCCCCTGGTGAATGCGTCAGGTTGAACGGGCCGGCTCCGGTTTGTCAAGCGCGTTCTGGCCGCGGCTGATCGGCGGCCGGCCAGACCGAGCGGAAAAAATCGTGCATGTCTCGGCGACAAGGCAAGCGTCGAAGAAGAAGGCAGGGACAAGGGAATCGCAAACCGTTGGACTAAAAATCGATCCTGATGGTCACGCCTTCAATGGGCATCAAAGGTTTGCGCGTAGATCGCCTCGATTCTTCCTGCCTCGTCACTGGTCAGCGCGGCGAATTCCTTTTCGCGCGCGCGGTTCGACAGATGACCACCATTCTGGTGAAGGAAACGGAAGAGCAGATCGGTCAACCGCTCGGGCATGTCGATAACGGCGTCCACCTGCTGCCGAAATTGGGCGTAGCGCTGCAGAAATGCGGTTTCCTCGGGAAGGTCCCGTTCGATCGTCCGCCGAACGCAGGCATAGAGGAATTCGGCGTGCGGGGTCGCATCGAAGAACCGGTAGAAATCACCGGTGTCATTCAGCACCCGGACGTTGAATTGCGGCGTCGGTTCCCATTCCACCAACGGCAGAAGGCGCTGCGAATAGCTCTCGAGCACGCCCCTGTACTCGTTGATCTGGTCCAGGATCGCGGCCGAGACGGGAAAGACCACTCCCGGCGGATTGAAGCCGCGCGTGGCAAGGACGTGGTGGATTAGGTAGCGGTGAATGCGGCCGTTTCCGTCCTCGAACGGGTGGATGTAGACAAAGCCGAAGGCGAGGATTGCGGCGGCTATGACTGCATCAAGGTTTTGCGCGGGGCCCTGATCGAAGGCCGCCATTCCATCGATTAGCCGCGGCAGGTCCTCGGGCCGAGCGCCGATGTGATCGGGCAGGGGCGTGCCGTTGTCTCGGTCATGCTCACCGACGAAACCTCCTTCTTTTCGGAAGCCAAGTCTTACGAAACGGGCGTCGCCAAGTACAATTTTTTGCAGACGTAGCAGCTCATCGCGATCGATCGGCCAGCGGCCGGCTTCGCCGATGGCGCGGCCCCAGCGCTGGATGCGACCTTGAGGCGGGCGCTCGCCCTCGATCGCATAGCTTGATCGCGAGTCTTTGAGCAAAAGAAAGGCGGCGGTCCGAGCAAGGAGGTCGCGCGGCAACTCCGCCACGATTGCCTCCGCGCGCCGCGGCAGTTCAAGGCCGATGAATTTTTCGAGGGTCTTGGTTCGGAACACCAGCGGGCAGAACTCAGGCGTGCCGGGGAGATTGTCCCTTATGCGGTAGCGCGAAGCGGTCTTCTCGGATCCGGGCCACTGCAGCTCGGGATCGACAACCGGAACGTATCGTCCGGCCGCCGCGTCCGGCAGATCGAGACGTGTGCCCGTCAGCCATTCATATAGAAACCAGATGCGGCGGGCATAACTGCCTGTGGGGCTTTCACGGACGAGCGCCTCGATCGGTGCGGGACCGGTCACCTGGAACAGCCGTTTGAGGACAGCAAGGTCGAGCCCCTCGTACTTGAGCGCGAAGGTCAGGTGGCCTTCGAGTGTTGGATGTGGGGCATGGCGGGGCGTCATGATCCGCCAGCCATCCCGTTCGGTAATGCGATGATGCTCGCCAGTGGCCGACAGGGTCCGGGGCAAGGGCACGGCGAGCTCGTAGGCTCCGATCAGGGCGCTGTACCCGGCCGGGGTCACCATCTCCGGAAGGCGGATTTCCTGAAAAACGATAACAGGACCTGAAAATTGGTGCTTCTGCGCCACAGCCATGAAAAGGAGATCCTTTCATCGAAGTTTGGTGCTAATCAGCCAAATACTATGAAAAACGATTCTATCTCATGAAAATTGATGCTGCAAGATGACTTTTCCGAAAAACGATCCTGAAGGCGGCGGTGATCCGTCTGCATGGCACGGCCGAAAAGCGATCGTCGCGCGCCACCAGCGATCGTGGGTCACTGTGCGACCATCGGCTGCCTCGGCCCACGCCTTCGGGCGTGGGACGACCGCCTCAGGCAATGTGGACGGAGCGCCAGCGCAATGATGTTCCCATGGGAAATAAGCGTCCACCGCGACCAAACCGCAATCAGTTCCGCGGCGATAGCATGGCGGTCGCCAGCTTGCGTTGCCTTACAGCTTTGGCCTCGTGTTAAGTCATTGCCTAGTTTTTCGCCACAATGCATCTCGGTACGCGTTGTGACCTGACATCGATTCTGAACGTGAATCACGCTGTTGCGGCAGGCAAACCGTTCGAGCTGAAGCACACCCTTGAGACCACCACCACGCTGATTGTTAAAAACAATCACAACAAGGGTACTGCGAAACTCGGCCGAAGCAGGAAATGGGGGCCTCTAGCCCTTGGTTTGAAGCGCTTCGCAATGCAGCAACTTTTCCGATGCTGTTTGATTTTGGCCTTCGCACCTGCACAAAACTATGCAAAACCGTTGACCGCTTAAACCTGACGTCGGGGAAATGTGCCGATGAGTGTGGCGGTAGAAACGAAGGCGTTGACGCCGCCGGACATCGCGGCGAGCAAGGGCAAGGATCCGGTCGTCTGCTTGACCGCTTACACCACACCCGTTGCGCAGCTCGTCGACAGATATTGCGACGTCGTGCTGGTCGGCGACAGTGTCGGCATGGTGCTTCACGGTCTGCCCTCGACCCTCGGCGTCACGCTCGACATGATGATCATGCATGGCAAGGCCGTGCGACGCGGTCTTGAGCGCGCGTTGATGGTCGTTGACATGCCATTCGGCTCCTATGAAGAAGGTCCCGAACAGGCCTTTCGCAACGGCGCGCGGCTCATGGCGGAAACCGGATGCGCCGCCCTCAAGCTGGAAGGCGGCAAGAGCATTGCCGAGACAATCCGCTTTCTCACTGCCCGCGGAATTCCTGTCATGGCCCACGTCGGGCTGACGCCGCAATCGGTCAATGTGTTCGGCGGCTATAAAGTCCAGGGCAGGGGCGGGGACAGCGACAGGATTTTTCGCGACGCCATTGCTGTTGCCGAGGCTGGGGCGTTCAGCATAGTGCTGGAAAAGGTCACGGAGCCGCTCGCACGGAGAATAACCGAGAGAGCCACAATTCCCACGATCGGCATCGGTGCCTCAGACGCCTGCGATGGTCAGATCCTTGTGATCGATGACATCCTGGGCATGTTCACTGGTTTTCGGCCGAAATTCGTCAAGCGCTATGCCGAACTGGGCTCAGAGGTCGAAGCTGCCATCGCTGCCTACGCGGCTGATGTGCGGGAAGGGCGCTTTCCAGCGGCCGAACATCTTTTCGCCGACGAGCCGAAGGCCGGAGATGTTGCATGAGCGTGCCGATTGTCCGCACCATTGCCGAACTTCGTGCCGTCGTGGCGGGATGGCGCCGTTCAGGTGCCAGTATCGCCGTGGTGCCCACGATGGGAGCCTTGCATGAAGGACATTTGAGTCTCGTGCGTTCTGCGCTTCAGAAGGCCGATCGTGTGATCGTGACGCTGTTCGTCAATCCCAAGCAGTTCAACAGTGCTGCGGATCTTGCCGCTTATCCCGGCACCGAAAAGGAAGACGCTGCAAAGCTCACTCCGTTGGGCGCACACCTGCTCTATGTTCCGCATGCGACTGAGATGTATCCTGACGGCTTCACCACGACCGTGTCCGTGTCCGGCGTCCGCGAAGGCCTATGCGGTGCGTTCCGGCCTGGTCATTTCGATGGGGTGGCGACCGTCGTTGCAAAGCTCTTTTTGCAGACTGGCGCTGATTTCGCCTTTTTCGGAGAGAAGGACTTCCAGCAGCTTCTACTCATCACTCGCATGGTCCGGGACCTGGATATGCCAATTACCATCGTCCCCTGTCCGACAGTCCGGGAACCCGATGGTCTCGCTTTGTCATCGCGCAATGTTCGGCTCTCGCCAGCGGAGCGGGCCATTGCCCCAAGGCTCGCATCGGTCCTGCTCGATACTGCGGAGGGGCTCTCGAACGGCTCTCCCGTCCTCCCAGCGCTTGCCCAAGCGCGTGCAGCGATTCTGTCCGCAGGTTATCGCGAGGTCGAGTACCTGGAACTCCGTGGCGAAGCAGATCTGCGACCGATAGCAACAAGCATCGATCGGCCGGTCCGCCTGCTCGCAGCCGCCTGGCTCGGCCAAACACGACTCATTGACAACGTCAGAACACTGCCGCCTTGCCAACTCACAAATGAGTCGCTGCGGACTTCCGGCTAGCGTGAAAATGCAGCTCGTGCCGCGTGAGCGTGATTGGACGCGGTTTATCTCCATATATCCAGAACAACGCAATGCCCGTAGCGGATTTGCCGGCCTGATTGCTGGCGTCAATTCTGCGTTGTCGGCTCTAGTTCAGCCCGTCGCGGCACCACCGCCAGAATTTACTCCGGCCATAAATCCGAAGAAGTCGATATTTCCAGACTATATCATAAGTCTCGAGAATGGGCGGAAATTCAAGTCTATGAAGCGTCACCTGGGTTTGCTGGACATGACACCTGACGAGTACAGAGCCAAGTGGAGATTGGCCTGGGACTACCCCACGGTGGCTATGCAGCCAAGCGGTCTGCTCTGGCCAAGGCAAGCGGTCTTGGCCGCAGAGGCACTGCAAAAACACCGCCTAGGAAAGGCTCCGCAAAGCGGAAAGCCAAGGTGTAGCGCGCTTATCAGAGTTGGCAGACGCCAAAACTTGACCTCTCGCTGAAAGATGAATGCGATTTTGCCCAGCCATCTTTGCGGCATCGAGGGCCGCGTCGAGGCGCCCAGCCCGTCGGTGACCAGCTCGTCCACTTGCGCGGTCGCCACACCTGTCGTTAGACCAATGAGAGGTTGAGCAACCTTGCGTTGGACGGAAGCAGTGCTGGTAACAGATGCCAAGCTTAGTAGAGTCCGCGAGTGGCAATCATTCGTCGTGAGTCGATGCTAATGTGCGCGTTTCGCCGCACTCCGGCTCGCTATATCGCCTAAGACGGCATGAAGAAGCGATCCAACCTCCAGTTCGGCGAGCCTGGACGCAACTCCTGATTCGGACAACTGAAGGAGAATTGTCTTGGCGGTGCTGCGCCAGAACGCATTCGCATCCTCCCCGTTCTTGGATTCCAGCACGCGGGCAATTTCCTCGACCAACTTCCGTCGCCGATACAGCGGAAACGCGCTTATGTTTGACACCGATCACCTACCCATTCAGTCTCGCGATTAAGCATTGGAGGATGAGAAAATCCGGTTAACGGCACATCCCTTTTTGGCTGGTGGGCATGTAGCAAGAGTTCTTGCGTCGGCGAACGGTCCCGCGACTAGTCACCAAACAATTGCGATGTCTCGTAGGCGGGGCAGATCGGCGTTTCTGGGTCCGATCTCAACCAGGGTTCCGCACGCAATCTTTTGCCATCACAAACGCAATGTCATCCACGGTCCCCATCTGACCCGGCCGGTGGTACGTCTCTGGCCCGCTATCCCGCCTCGATCAAGGCCGTGCTTTCCCGCGACCAACGCAGCACGACATCCTGACCTTCCGCCAGCCTGCCAGCGCCGGTGTTCTGCCGACGCCGCCGTCTTTGTCCAGCATTTCGTTCGCACACTGGAGAGACAGCTCCGCTCGTTTCACCCGCTGCCTGGCCTTAGCCAGCTCGATGTTCAAAAGTTCGACCATCACTCCAGATCCGAGAGTCCCCTTCGATTGTTAACCGGCCCCGGCCGCATTGTTGGAATCTGCACAGGGCTTGGACGCGAGGACTCGTAAGCCTTGGATTGCCGACCACCCGGGGCCAAGGCTGAAAATCTTGAAGCGATTGCATGCGGCGGCGTCTCGCTGGCCAGCCTCAGCTCATTAACGGCGTCTCATCGGAAATGGCCAAGGTGATCGCCCGAGTACGAGTTTGGAGCCAAATTGCCGCCGGAGTCTGAGACTAAGCCAGCTTGCCGACGCTAGGTCGCCTTGGCAAAAAATTGCGATCTGGATCCGGCAGGTATGGACGGTATATTACGCGACCCTAATTAAACGCCATGTTCCGTTTGCTGCTTAGCTTCGTCTCGTTGTTGTTTTTCACCACGCTTCTTTATGCGCAAGAGTGGCAGCCCTTCGGCATCAAGCAGTTTGGCTTTGTATTCGATGTGCCCCCTGGCTTTGTTCTGACTCAGCGTTCCGACCAGGGGGCAGCTTTTCAGGGCACAAACGAGGCCTTTCTTGCTGTTTGGGGCGCAAGGCTCGGCAAGGCCAGTTTCCGCGCCGAGATAGAGCATCGAATTGTCGAGGACGAAAAGGCAGGCTGGAAAGTGACCTATCGGCGCGTTAAGCCGACTTGGGCCAGTTATTCCGGCATCAGGGACGGGCAAATCCGCTACGTACGTGTCATTGCGATCTGCAATGACCGTGCGGCGCTATTTACAATGAACTACAGCAGATCCGAAAAAATCCCCTACGATCCCGTCGTGGTGCGAATGGTGCGATCCCTACGGGCGGAAGGCTGCTAGAGCCTGATTAACTTTCTGAAATATGTGTGGACGTTGATCGCGCTCACTTGCAGCGAAGACTCAGATTTAACGGCAACAGCGGTTCTCAGTCGGCCCGTTCCACCGACGCACCGCCAACGTGGGGGAATCTGCTGTTTCCGCGGTTCCGCAACGGCAAAACCGAACCAGGCTGGGCGCCTAGCCCTCACCGCGGCCGCGGCGCTCAACGTTTGCGAGCCAGGCTCGCTGGCTGCTTGCACCGGCCTTCGCCGTTTCCATCACGTTCTTGGTGACTGCAATGATGGTTTGTTGAAGATTGTTGTCGGTATGATGGAACCGGAGTTCAACACGGCGCTCCAATAGCGTTCCAAACCGTGCAAAATTTTCAACCCTCGGCGGCATTGGGATTGTCACCAGCTCCGCGAAAGGGTGCTGGATGCCGTCAACACAGTGGCTATCCCCGCGGGAAATACTTCCCCGACTGGCGATGATGTAGCCGCATTATCTGGGTCGAGATTCCATAGTACAGAAGCCGAGCAACTGCGTCTGCCGCGACATTTTTTGGAGGTGAAAGCCGCTGGCTGACCGGACCGAGCCACCAGCGATGCGACCGGAGTGACGCCGCCGGCCTGGCCTTCGCCACGGTAGCGAAGCATCTCGCGACTGCTATCGCTGTTTGCGCTTCTCAACGCGAGCGGAAGCAGCAAAGAGACTTCACCTCCGCGGGGCGACCGCCAAATGGCCAAAGGATGAATGCCAAATAGTCGCAGCAGAGCGGTACATGCGCAACGAAAGTCGCTCGGCAGCGTTGCGGTCTATCCGAGGCGACAGGGAGGACAAGATGGCCGAAGACAAGAGTAAACGAGATTTCCGCGGACGCGACCGCATGTCAGCGCACGAAGACAACGAGGTGGAGTATTTCGCCGCCCAGAACGGCCTGACCCCCGACCAGCTCGGCAGAGATCCACGGCAAGGATCGCGCCCGCCTGACGGAGGCTGCAAAACGCCTCGTCTTAGCTAATCTCCCAGACCGATGCGCCCAAACCATGCCGCGATATTTCTTCGACTTCGCGGATGCCAATGAGTTGTGTCAGGACGATCAAGGCACCGATCTTCCTGACGCGGAAGCTGCCAGGGTCGAGGCAGCAAGGGCCTTGGCGGCGATCGTGAAAGACAAGGCAGACGGTTCCAGCCGCGACTTCGCAATGATCGTTCGAACAGAGAAGGGCGAGGTGTTGCTTCACGCCAGGATCAGATTCGAAATTGAGATGGCGCACTAGAGGTGAGCGGGCGTCATAGAAAATACGAACGAGCGAGCACGTACCCGACCAATCCTAACATCGAGAGCACCTAAAGGACCAGGAGCAACGGAATCATAGATGGTTGGTGGCCGACTAGGCTTCAGCTTCTTCCTGTTCCGCCAGCCTGGCTTTCATAAGCACCTCATCGTCCGACCCATTTTTGCCGTGAGCCTCACTTGAAATCTTTGCCGCGACGTCTGCTCGGATTTCTGGATCCTCGGGCAGGCGGCTCGGAAGCCATTCAGGAAGATTGTCGCCACCATTCTTGTCTATGGCCAACAATGCTTTCTGCCTCAACTATGCTCCAAATTTCTAATGCACCATTTTGACCAAGGGGTTTGCTCACCATGGTCCGTGACGACCTGCCCGCGTCTCCGGAGGAAGGACGCGGACCACAATCGGTTCCACCGATCCTGCAGCTGTGAGGAGTGATCGCGCGCACCAGGCTGCGCAGGCCCCCGAGTTACCCCTTGCCTGATGCAAGGCGCCCGATCGGGTCCCGCCGTTCCCGCACGTGTGGGACGTTTCGCATTGAGGCTGGAACACCGCTGACGGTGAAGGTTGGGCGTGCGCAGCAAACCTTGCCCTCGGACGATGCCAGATCGGGTGGCACCGATGGCCCGGCTCCTGTCCCCCCGAAAGTGCGCGTTTTTTGCCTCCTCGGAATTTCAGCCGGACTATCCCGGCTTCTCGGGCGACTTCCGGTTAGAATTCAGCATCCGTGGCTCGTGCACGAGTGATGCGCGATCGATTCCAATCGTTTCGATGAGATCGCGCGCCGTTATACCAGTCTCTTCGGCGAGCAACCCCGCATGAAGCTACTTGATACGCTCGCGGTCTGTCTTGTCCTCGCCAATTGGTGACAATCACCTTGTCGCAATCAGTTTTCGCAATCAGTTTTCGCTACGCCGAGGTGCATTCGAGCTCTTTCCTGGCGGATCTCCGCTGCCGTCCGATCGGCTCCCGCCGGCCGCCCGTCGGAGGGCCTTGGTAGCCTCCGCAACGCCCGCGCGATCGTTGTCATTGGCGCGGATCGGCTCGGGAACCTGATCCACGGCGATGCCATTTTGCTGAGCGAAATGCTTCACGTCGTAGTCCTGGCTAGGTTCCAGGCGGTCTCGGTCGCGCGTGCTCTTGTCGTCGGCCATGTAGTCCTCCCGGTGGAGCTTCGGATCAATGGCAACGCGGGCAAGCAGCTTTCGTTGCGCTTTTTACAGCCCGCGACTCCTGAATTGTTTGCTGGTCCGCCTCGACCTTGAGCCTGCTTTCCCTCCGTTCTGCCCCCGATGTGTTACTTGGAGCTGCAGTGTGAGCCAGGAGAATCGTGCGATTTCAGCTCATCTGAGGCGCTTGTGGTGATGAGCTCCTAAAGGAGCGGTTTAGTAGCGTCACCAGTTTTCCGTGACAGGCGGCACCAAGCGTCGCTACCAGGGCTGGTGGCCAGCCCCGGCAGGACCTCGCTGATCGTGGTGTCCCCTGGCGCGTCGACGGCGAACGCGATGATCTCGGCGATCCGGTCGTTGTTGCTTTTAATCCGGCTCATCTCTTAGGGACGCCATCTTTTTGCGTGGGACAGGCGTCCAATCGGTGATTGCATCGACATCGATAGTGATCAGCCCGCCTGCCTTCATTGTAACTGTCCGGTCTTGCTCGTCCACGCGCGTCACTTCGCCTGTTAGCTGGAGTTCGTCGCCTGGCTTAGCCTTCTTAGGGGCAGGGATCGAATGTGGAAAACCGTAGGAGGGGATGCTGACGCTGGCTCTGCCGTCATCAAGCAACTTGAGCACCGTCACCGTGATCGCCACCTCGTCGCCGACGTTGATGTCTGTAATTTCCCAAGCCATGTGCATGAGTCTGGGGCGGTTGTTGCGGCCGTCAAGAGATTGCTAACTTAGAGAGAATGACTGACGTGCGCCTGAGCCCGCAATTTGTTTCGGAACCGATTCGAACCAGCGATATTGATTCAAATCGCGGCGTTTGGAGTGCGCGTGCATGCTTACCGAGCTTGGCCTTGGCCGGCTGTCGTTCATTGAGTTCCAAATGCCCACACTGGTCGACAAGCCGCCCAGGGGCCGCGGGTGGATCCACGAAATCAAATACGATGGATACCGTACGCAGCTGATCATCCAAGAGGGTAGGGTGCAGGCCTTCACGCGCAACGGCTACGACTGGACCGACAGATACGTCCCGATCGTCCGAGCTGCGGGTACGCTAAAAGTAAGGCGGACAATCATCGATGGCGAAGCGACAGTTTTTAGTGCTACAGGGCGTCCTGATTTCCAGGCACTACGCCGTGAACTTGGGAAGGCCGAATCGACCAAGCTGGTCTTCCACGCCTTCGACCTCCTCCATCTCAACGGCAAAGACGTGCGTGACGCTCCGCTCCTCGAGCGTAAGCGGGCCTTGCAACGTCTATTGAAAGGCGCGCCCTCGGCACTCGTCTATGTTGATCATCTGGAAGGTGACGGCCCGACCGTGTTCGAGCACGCGTGCGAAATGGGCCTTGAGGGGATTGTCTCGAAACGCGCGGACTCCCCTTACCGCTCCGGCCGGCAGGAGAGCTGGCTCAAGCTCAAATGCGTCAAGAGCGACAATTTTCCGATTGTCGCCTTTGTCGAAAAGCTAGGTGCCAGGCCGCGCAGGATTGCCTCGCTTTACCTCGGCCGCCGCAAGGGCAATCGCGTCCACTATGCCGGTAAGGCGCAGAGCGGCTACAGCCTCACCGACGCACGCGAAGTGCGCGAACGCTTGGACCCGCTAATCGTCGACAAATCTCCGCTGGCCGAACCGATAGACAAGCCCAAAGCGACTTGGGTGCAGCCGGCCGTTGAGGCTGAGATCGAATATGGCGGGATCACCGATGACGGGCTGCTGCGGGAAGCCGTGTTCAAAGGGCTGCGGGATGATCTGAGCTTACCAGCCCACACGCCATTGGTCGGCAAGACGCAGCCGCCCAATGAAAGTTTCGGCGTCCCTCGCGAGAACATTTTGCAACTGCTGCCCGACGCAGTCGTGCCATCGAAAGAGGAGCTGATGAGCTATTGGACGAAGGTGGCGAAAAAAGCGCTTGTCCACCTCGGCCGGCGCCCGCTCAAGCTGGTTCGCCACTCGCACGGGGTCACCTTCTATCACAAGCGCGGATTGCCCGACATTCCGGATACCGTGCACCAACTGCGTGTTCAGAAGCGCGAGGGTGGAGAAGGCGTGAGGCTGTGGGTCGATGATCTTGATGGCCTGCTTGGCTTGGTGGAAATAGGCGCTGTCGAGTTGCATCCGTGGAACGCCACCGTCGATGATATCGAGCATGCCGACCGGGTTGTCATCGATCTGGATCCTGGCGAAGGGGTCGAATGGGAAATGATCGTCGAGACGGCTCTGAAGCTCCGGGACATGCTGCGTTCGGAAGGACTCGATAGCTGGCCGAAGGTGACCGGCGGCAAGGGTCTGCATGTGATGGCGCCACTGCAGCCCGTGATCACCCACGACGCCGCCCGGCAGTATGCCCGAAAGCTAGCGCAGCAGTTGGTCAGCAAGCATCCCGATCGCTATCTTTTGTCGGCTGCGCCATCGGCTCGTTGTGGGCGCATCTTTCTGGATTACCTCCGCAACGGCCGCGGCAACACAGCCGTCGGCGCTTACTCGCCTCGAGCCCGTTCAAGCTTTCCGATAGCCGCTCCCGTCACATGGACGCAGGTCGAAAAGGGAATTTTGCCAGACGCGTTTACGTTGGAGAGCCCATTTCGGCCGGCGAAGGCCGCCTGGACCACGCGCAAAAACCGATAGCAATCGCGAAGTCTTAGTCCATGCAAAGGCCTTATCGGCCTCGACCTTGAAGCTGTTTCATCTACCCTGGTGAGTTCGCCTCGAAGCTCAATATGTGGCCTCGCTTGAACTTGGATTTGCTGTGCCTTGATCGAATGCGGAAAATCGCAGCTCAGGTGGAGAGGCTGACGCGGTCATCTGTCACGCGCCTTCACTGTAGCGGTAAGCGCGACTTCGTCTCCAATGCTCACTCCCGGCGTCGAGGTGCCCAGCGGCTTGGCTGCGGGGGGACTGTCAGCAAGAGGCCGCTGGGCCCAGACGACCAGCGAGCGTAAGAGGAGGGCTGGCTGACGAAAACTTGCGCGTAAAGCCACGGAAAAGCATCATCCGAACGAACACCGTCGTCGAGATGTGGGGGCCGTGAGGCGTTAGCCGGCGCTTTGAGGACGACGGGACATGGCGCCTGTATCGGGACATCTGGAACTTAGGTGCGGCCCAATAGAATGCCGCGACCCGAATTGATTGTCAAAATTGAACAGACTTGATGCGGTCTGCTCGTCAAGTCGGCTACCATCGCGCCACCGATCCGGGAGGCGGTTGGATTCGAGCTCAGCAGAACGGCAAATCTGGCTGACCACGACTTGCTGGGACTGGCGCGTTCTCCGGCACGGCGCGCTGCTGAGGCCTCTTGTTCGTTTGGTCATGCGCAGTCCGTGAGTCTCCAAGAACCCGTCCATCTCGTCAATGCCATGAGCCGAGACAACTAACTGTCATGGGCAAGTGGCGGCTCAACGGCTCCAGAAGAAAGCGGCCCCCCGACGCTCGTTCAACATTCGAGACCGCATTTGGCAAGTCTTTCAACGTCCGGGTACGCCCTGCTGCTTCGACCGCTCCTTTTGTCTTGCGGATTCAGGAATTCGAGCTTTTCGGTTGTTTCCGATCATCCGTTTGGGAAACGACCGATGCCGGCAAGCAAGGTTCTATGGGGCCAGATCCTCACCGCCTTCCTGATCGTCGTCGCGACAACATGGGGGGCGACACAGTGGACGGCAGCGCGGCTCGGCTTTCAAAGCCAACTCGGTCCGCCGTGGTTCGAACTGGCTGGACAGCCCATCTATCCGCCGCCTGCCTTTTTCTGGTGGTGGTTTTTCTACGATGCCTACGCGCCGAAGGTCTTCCTTGAGGGCGCGGCGATTGCGGCGAGCGGAAGCCTGATGGCTATCGTCGCAGCGATCGGGATGTCGCTGTGGCGGGCGCGCGAGGCAAAGGACACCACGACCTACGGCTCGGCGCGTTGGGCGACGCGAGACGAAATCAAGGCCGCCGGGATGATTGGTCAGGATGGGGTGGTGCTGGGTATGTTGGGCCGACACTATCTGCGCCACGACGGTCCGGAACACGTGCTATGTTTTGCACCGACCCGAAGCGGCAAAGGCGTCGGCCTGGTCGTGCCGTCACTGCTGACTTGGCCGGGTTCGGCAATCGTCCACGACATCAAAGGCGAAAACTGGGAATTGACGGCCGGATGGCGGGCCCGTTTCGGCCAGGTGCTTCTGTTCGACCCGACCAATGCTGGATCCGCAGCCTACAATCCGCTGCTGGAGGTGCGACGGGGCCAGTGGGAAGTTCGAGATGTGCAGAACGTGGCGGATGTCCTGGTCGACCCGGAAGGCACATTGGAACGCCGCAACCACTGGGAGAAGACCAGCCATGCGCTGCTGGTCGGCGCCATACTGCACGTGCTCTATGCGGAGAAAGACAAAACCCTCGCCGGCGTGGCGAACTTCCTTTCCGATCCAGAGCGGCCAATTGAGACAACGCTGCGCGCCATGATGCTGACGCGGCATTTGGGTGATGCAGGCCCGCATCCCGTCGTTGCGTCGGCTGCTCGGGAACTGCTTAACAAGTCCGAGAACGAGCGTTCCGGCGTGCTCTCGACGGCCATGAGTTTTCTGGGCCTCTACCGCGATCCAGTTGTGGCCAAGGTGACGTCATGCTGTGACTGGCGGATCGCAGACCTTGTCGAGGAGGCACGGCCGACGACGCTTTATCTGGTCGTGCCGCCATCGGACATCAGTCGCACAAAGCCGCTGATCCGACTTGTGCTTAACCAGATCGGCCGCAGGCTCACCGAAGATCTTCACGCGAAGGATCACCGGCAGCGTCTTTTGATGCTGCTGGACGAGTTTCCCGCGCTTGGCAGGCTCGATTTCTTCGAAAGCGCGCTGGCCTTCATGGCCGGCTACGGCATCAAGTCGTTCCTGATCGCACAATCGCTCAATCAGATCGAAAAGGCCTACGGACCGAACAATTCTGTCCTCGACAATTGTCATGTGCGGGTGAGCTTCGCCACCAACGACGAGAGGACAGCCAAGCGCGTCTCAGACTCTCTGGGGACCGCGACCGAGTTGCGCGCCATGAAAAACTATGCGGGGCACAGATTGTCGCCCTGGCTCGGGCATCTGATGGTGTCGCGGCAGGAAACGGCGCGTGCACTGATGACGCCGGGCGAGATCATGCAGCTGCCGCCGACCGATGCGATCATCATGGTCTCGGGCCAGTTCCCAATCCGTGCGAAGAAGGCACGCTACTTTGCCGACCCGCGTCTTGCCGGGCGTGTCTTGCCGCCACCAAGGACCGGAGGAACAACGCAAAACGCTCGCTCAGACGACTGGACCGACACGACACTTTTTGCTGACCCGAAAGGGAAATCTCGCGAGCTGAGGCATGCCAGAGATCAGCAGGACGAGGATCCGGCTAATGGCGGCATTCGCCGCCAGCCCGAGCTCCCCGAACACGAAAACATCGCGCCGGAGCGAACCCAACGGCGCGACGATGAGTTCGATCTCGACCGTGACGAGCCCGACGATGACGCCCTGCGTCGTGGCAGTGTCGATCAGGCTATGAGGCGCGCTGCACGACAGGCCGCCCTTGACCCCAATGATGGCATTGAGCTTTGAGCGCATGAAGAACGCCAAGAAAAGACGTCTGTCTGCCTATCTCGACCCTGACGTAATGAGGGTACTGGCAGATTACGCTGGGCGACGCGAGGTCTCGCTGTCACTGGTCGCCGAGGCTGCGCTCGCGTCTTTCCTGTCGCCGGACGCCGAAGAACGAAAGCAAGCGGCGATAACTCGCCGCCTCGACCAGATCGATCGACGCGTGCAGCGGGTCGAGCGTGACGTTGGAATTGCTATTGAAACGCTAGCATTGTTCGTCCGGTTTTGGCTCAACTCGACTCCAGCCTTGCCGGAATCGGCGCAAGCGGAGGCGCGTGCCAAGGGCTTGCAGCGCTACGACAATTTCGTTGATGCGCTCGGTCGCCGGCTCAGCAAGGGACCAAGGCTCAGGCAGGAGATAGCCGACGATGTCCCGCCAGCGCCGCCGGCAACTGGATGAGCTGCCGGCACGACAGGCGCTTCAACAGCCCAACTCCCGGTGCCCGGTTGCGGAGCTATTTTGCGCAGCTGATACCCATCAGAACACCTCTCATCGAAGCGGCGGGCCTCGGCGTTCGTTTCCACCGTCGATCTCAGCTAGGAGTGTGCCTTCCCGGATTGGAGTTGTTTCGACCGCGCATGCTGGGTTGAATTCGAGCCTTTTCAGCGGGGAACAGGTTCTTGCCCGTGCCGTAGCCAAGATTGCAGATGAAACTGCCCGGTGGCACGGCATCGCAGCCGAAACCGGAGATCGGGCCTTTCCTTAGGCGCAATAATTTTGAAACAAATCCTGCCGGCACGCGTTCCAGCATAGCGGGCGGGTTGCCGGAGGACCCAATGCCCGACGATTACAATGACATCGTCATCCCCCAAGACCACGATGCATCGCCACTTCGGGAGGAGGAGTATTTCGTCGTCTGCCCGGCGTGCGGCCAGGCGTTCGATATCAGGTGTATGGCAGAGGCACTTCATCACAACGAGCTGGGCCACGAGCCCTACGACCTTGACTCGTAGTCGGCAGTTACCGACGGTTGTCGACGAACGGCGAGCCTGATCGAGACCAACATCAGGCGTAAGTTCTCGCTCATCTGGCCGGCGCCGTCTGGTCGTCTTACAACGAATCCCTGTCGCGGGGCCGGAGCTTCGCCGGCACGCTATGTCGTGACAGATACCTCGCGGGCTTTCAGCGGCAACTTGGGTGCCGTTACGATTGTTGTCGACGCGACCGCGGCCGTCACCGACCGGGTTATTAACCCAGGGCGATGGCTCCTACTCCACCGCAACCATGTCGCCCCAGTCCCATCACGACGCTCCGAGCAGACCTATTGCCGGCATCGGGGGCCCGGAGCCCATCGCGGTTGAACTTGCCGAGCCGTGACCATGCGCTCGTTGCAGAGCCCTGTTTCAAGTAATCCGAAGACACCAGGGGCGCACTAGCTGCACTTGTGCCCTAGCCGTTGAGCTTCCATTACATCCGGCTGGACCGCGCCGCACCCTTGGGCTGTTCAAAGGCGTGGGCATCTTCCCTACGCCGATACCGGCCGCTGTCTCGCCGGAGCATCAACCCGCTGAAATCCGGTGGTGCTTTCTCAGCCGAGTGATCGCCGACTTGTCGACCGTGATCACCCCGCCACAGTCAATCCGCACAGTGAGTTTGTCCGCCCCGCGATCGATGCGGGTGACGTCCCCAACAAGAACGACTCGGTCGCCGGCCCGGACTTTCGGTGGCGGATCAATCGTATAAGGATGGTCATACGAAGGAATGCTCACCCTGGCGCGCCCGCTGGGGAGAATCGCGATGACGATACCTGCCAGCGCAACCTCGTCGCCGACCTCAAATTCGCGAGGCCTGTTAACGTGCAGCATGGTCTTCCTCCCGATGCTTTCCTAATTCACGCTTTGCTAAATTAATGCCCGGCCAACCAGGTTGGTTGCTTGCAATCGACTTCGTACGGTTCCGCACAATTCCAAGCTGGTAGGCGCTCCCGTTGGCCTTGAATCGGCCCTGGTGCGTCAAATTCTGCAGAAATGGTTTGACATTCAGCGATGACTTTCGCGCGCCCGCCCAGTTACGTGTTGGCGGGCCGGCGGGCTTCCTCTCGGTCGGGCGATGGCCATATACGCGGACTGTGCAGAGGAAAATGGACTTTTCGCCTTCGGTACGTCGTTCCGGAAAGTTCAGGAACTCCGAAGCCGGAAGCAGGTATCGTCTGCTGTTCCCAAACTGACGGCTCCTCAGAGCGGAAGTTGATCACCACCCACCGTTAGGCCGGCTGGTGGTATTCCAAACGTCATAGGTCGATGGCTTTACCTGCCACGCGGGTTATTGAACCCGGATCATCGATGCGCGTGTCGTGCGCGTACGCGCAGGTCAAGTTCGGTTTCGTGCGTCGGGAACTTCAAGGCCAGCGAAGTTATCATCCAGCAATGTTCAGCCAGGCCATATGTTGTTCGCAAACGTTGCACATGGAAGCCTCCGATCGGGGTGACATTTCAATACCAAGGGCAACCCGGCAGACGCCGGAAGCGGCAAGCCCGAAAGGCTAGAACGAGGACACAAGCCTTGCCCTTCTTCGCGCCAGGCTTCGAGCTTTTTGGCGAGCGACCCTGAGCTCGGGCAGCGTCGGTTGCCACCAGACTCGCTGCCGTTCCGTTAACCCGGCAGCACGCCGAGCGGGCCATGTCCTAATCAATTCAGCCAACGTCGCCGGGCGCCATCTGCCCCAGACCTGGTCGACGTTCGTCTCGATCAAATGCGGATAAAACGCCGCTAACTCCGAGGCGTCGACGAGTTCACCCGAAATCTCGGTGAAGACTACGATGCCGTATTGCTGCGTTGCCACGGCACGGCCAAGCCGGGGCAAATCGTCAGGGGGCAGTGGGTAGCGACGTCGCCTGCGTTCGGCATAGCGCAATCTGGCGGCTTTATATTCCTCGGAGTCTTTGGACGCTTCCCGTCGCCGTTTCCTCTCCTCCGGTTCTGCGCGGCGGGCGGCCCTTTCGATGCTTGGCCAATGGCGCCTCAACTCCTCGTAGGAGCGGAAAGGCACCCTCCAGGCCCGCAGTTCGTCGTCCCAGCTCGCCCACGGGACGGATCGTAGTTCTTCGAGAACCGTCCGCGAATATGGCGTGCGGATGCGCAGGTCGTCGGCGACTTCCAGATACCGGCTCGACAGGGGATCGAAGGCGAAGGCGTCCCGTCCTTTGCTGTCATCATGTGCTACTCGGAGATCCGCCTCTTGTGCCAGCCAGCGCTGGATGCGCCGCGCTGCAGTCTTTCCCGGCACGAACCAGCTTCTCCGCTCGTCACTCCATCTGGCGCGCGGGAATGTCTGTCGAAACCGCTCTACCGCCGCGCGATCGTATGGAAAGCGCGCTTCGGCACCAGGAACTGTCCGCGGTGCAGCAGGGGCGTCGGATTTTTCCATCAGATTGCGAAGCACAGCACTGCTCGCAAACAACGCGGTGCAGCTGATTTGGGTCCCAAGAACACCAGAAGGTATGGTCAGAGCCGCAAGGGGAAGCTGATGGCGCGATCGGTGAAACTGCTCAACGCGCTAACGTGGCGAAACCTTCACCGCGCCGGACCGTTTATATCGATCCAGGAGAGGTCCATTCATGCCCAGACGAGATGCAAAAAACCCCAGACGGCCAACGAGCCCTCGTTCGCGTCCCCTGAAAGGCGAGGAGACGGAAGTGAACCACATCGTCGAGACGCAAAGTATATCGCCAGCCCAGGCGCGGGAGCTGGTGCGGCGCCACGGAAACGATTGGCGTAAGATCGATGAAGCTGCGAAGTCTTTTAAGGATGACAGCTAAGCACTTCCAAGGCCGGGGAAGGGAGCTTTGTCACGGCAATCCGCGGGCAATCGGGCGGATCGGCTTGAGGTTGACGAAGGCCCACGATCGAACCTCAACATAAAGGACGTCGTCAACTGCCGATCACTGCATACGAATTGTTTGCCTCCGGGAATTAAGACGCCGGACGAAAAGTTCCTATGATGCCGGCAACGATGCCGGTTACGGCGCCTCACGGGCAAGAAGACATCCGCTCCCGCCCGATAGCGAGCGAACCCGGTGGAGCTCACCTCATACGCAGGCCAAGCGCAAGTTCGGCCCGGTGGCACAACTTCGCGCTTCCAGCAGTGAAGGATCGCCGTCGCTCACTTGCCAACGGGTCTCGGCGCCGACTCGCCACAAACGGAGTTCGAGGCGATTTTTGCCCAGGCGCAAGTCGTTCAAAGTGAGTTCCTCTATCCAGTCGGGCAGCCTTGGATCGATGTACAGCTTGCCATTTGGAGCGTCGGGCTGGAAGCCGATGATCGCCTGCAGAAGCGAAAAACAGGATCCGGCCGCCCATGCCTGCGGAACGTTCGCTCCCTTATACTGCACGGGGAAAGTCGTGGGCGTTCGCGGCAATCCGGCGAACAGCTCTGGCATTCGATGTTGCATGAAGTAGATTGCGGCGCTGCTCACGTCGCGAGAGAGGCGACAGGCTTCCGCGAAAAAGCCATAGCGCCGGAAGCCGAGCGCGATCAGCCCGTTGTCATGCGGCCATACAGAGCCGCGTTGATAGGAATGTGGATTGTAGGCCGGGTGATCGGCCGAAAGCGTCCGAATCCCCCAACCGCTCCACATATCCGGCATCATCAGCCTACGCACCACCCTGACGGCTCGTTCGGGTGGGACTATTCCCGACCAAAGACAGTGACCGGGGTTGGAAGCGACGCTCAGCACCGGCTTCTTGTCGCCATCCAACGCGAACGCGTAGAAGCCGGATGCCTCGTCCCAAAAGACCTCGTTGAATCGGTCGAACAAGCCCTTGGCTTTGGCGCGTAGCTGCCCGGCACGATCGCCATCGCCTGTGGCATCGAAGATTTCAGCCATGCGCTGCCAAGCGTCATAGACATAGCCTTGCAATTCGCAAAGCGCCTTGGGTCCCTTCACCAGGGTGCCGTCGGGATAAACCAAGGCGTCACCGGCGTCTTTCCAGCTCTGGTTCTCGTACCCCGCAGCCGAGCGGGTTTCGTATTCCTGGAAACCGTCGCCGTCACGGTCCCCATACCGGTCGATCCAATCCAGGCACTTCTCGGCCGTTGCCATGTGTCGCTCGAGAAGGCTGGCGTCACCGGTGCATCGCCAAGTGTTGTGGAGTACGATCAGATACAAAGGCGTGGCATCGGCCGTGCCGTAATAGGGCGTATGGGGGATCAAATTGAAATGGGCGAGTTCACCGGTGCGAAGCTCATGCATTATCTTCCCCGGTTCCGCATCGCGGTAGTCGTCTCGTTCGGTGGCCTGAAATCGCCCTAAAACGTCCAAGGCGCCGCGCGAAAAATCTGGGTAGACCAGGGCATTCTGAAGCGAGACTATCAGGCTGTCGCGCCCGAACAGGCTTATGAACCAGGGTAGTCCGGCGGCCGGCACGTATTCTAGTTCGTCCGTCCCTTCGATCGGCAGCCGCAGCGCGGCCATGTCTTCGACCGCCTGATGGTAGAAGCGATGAAATTCGTCATTGGAACAGTTGAACTTCAATGCGCTGCCTTGCCATCCCGCGAGGCGTTTTGCGGCCTTCGACTCGAGGCATTTGTCAATGCAGGCTCGCGGTGCCCGATAGATTGTCTCGCCATTGCCAAAGTCGTAGAGAAGACAAGCATGCCATGTCGCGCCCGGTTCGAGCTCGATGTCGAAGCTGATCCGGCCATTGGCATAGACGGGCTTTGTGGCCGTCCGGCGGACCTTGACAATGACGTCTCGCTTGAAGTCCCGATTCACGTACGAGGTACGAAGGCTCGCCGCTCTGGACGACCATTCCGTGGCAATACGTCCGCGACGGATGATTGCGTCGGCCTTGACTTCGAAAAGATCGGCAAAGTCGCTGCGCATGGCAACTTCCAAATTGAACCGCACTGGCTTTTGCCCGTGGTTTACGAGTTCAAAATCCTCATGCAGCCCACCATCCAAGGCGCGGCCGATTACCAGCCCCAGGCTGCCTGCTGGCACGCGGTTCGTTTCGGTCGCGAACGCCTGATTGACCAGATAGATCTTGGCGGCGAAGTAGGCGATGTTTCCGGAACTGAGGAGGTCCCATGGTTGACCATTGGCAAAGATCTGCCAGCTGGATATCAGGCGTGTGTCAGACGCATACAACCCGTTATACGTGGGCCAGCCGATCTGGCCATCCGGTTCGGTGACAAGGAAGCTGCGTCCCTGGTTAATCGCCAGACGCGGCGGTCCGACTGTGATCTCTAGTGTCATTTATTCAACCGTCACCCGATCGATCAGCATCCACGGGAACAGATTGAACGGCCAGTGTCGGCCGCCGCCGCGATCTTCGGCCACGAGACCTGACGTCTGCCTTAAACGCCTGGCCCCAGATCGTCACAAAATCACATCCCAGGTAGGCGACCCACCGCCCGGTCATCGACGAGTTCGAACAATCGGACCGCTTCGAGCACATCAGCCGACCCACAACCACGCGCGGCGAGCCTCACCTCGGTCATCACCCGCGGCTGGGCGAAACTGTGAGCCTAGGACCATTGCGCACATCTGCCCTTCGCCACCAGGATCGAGCCGGCGAACTGCCATTCTCCAACGCGTGAGCCGGAGAAAGATGGATGCGCTCTGGCGAGGCCCGGCGACGCTGCAATCTGGTCGCTGCGACGGCACGCGTCCATCCGGAGTTGTCCTCGACCGTCTTTCATCAAAATAGTCGCCGGCTTCAGGTGCTTGCGGGCGCCAACCTTCGAAGTGTCTTCCGCTCAAACTGGTGTATTCTCGGCGACTGTCAACAAGCAGAACGGCTGGGTGCGCAACGCATTTTGCCCACATAAGATGAGGTCAGCCCAAAGCCGCGCGCTCCCGAGGGGTGAGCAGAGAGGGGTTCCAGCACGTCGACACGCGCCGCAGGGGCGACGGCCCCACACTGGTTGCATCCTCCACGGTGCAAACGACCGCTGCGGTTCTGAAAACCTGCCAGTCCGATATCGCCCACCGAGGCTAGACCCACAGGCGTGAAGTCGCGCGACCCAGAATGATGCACACCACATTGGCAGCACCATCTGCACCAGACTGTTCGAATACTGCGGCACCTCAGGGACCAGGTGGCGTGCGATGAACATTCGGGGCCTGCGCAGGCAGCCGCAGCGGCGCGGAGCGCGCTCGACGGCGCATGCTCTCATCGCGATCGAACGCAAGTGTGGCTGTTCCGGTGTTCGTGAGTGCTCGGTAGAGTGCCACATAATCGCTGCACATGCGCTCGACCGTGAACCGCTTTTCGAACGTCTGCCGCACTCGTGCGCGATCGAGGCTGTCTATTCGCCGGAGCGCGCCCACAGCTTCCTCCACCGTATCCACGATCCATCCGGACACACCGTCATCGATGATCTCCGGGATGGCGCCACGCCGGAACGCAACCACCGGCGTACCGCAGGCCATTGCTTCGATCGTTACGAGCCCGAAGGGTTCCGGCCAGTCGATTGGAAACAAAAGCGCTACCGCATTGCCCAGAAAATCCGCCTTTTGCCGCTCATCGATCTCGCCAATGAACTCCACGTTCGAATGCCGCAGCAGTTGCGGCTCGACCCTTTCCTTCCAGAACGACTGGTCCACCTTGTCGATCTTGGCGGCGATTTTCAGAGGAAACCCGGCCCGCGCTGCTATTTCTATGGCCGCT